>USEH01000012.1 GCA_900553675.1 uncultured Ruminococcus sp.
TCTGTGGATGCTGGAATTTTAGGATATGAAATGTATCGCCATGGCCAGCAGTTCTATGGTGAGGATGGAATTGTAAGCAAGGGTGTTGAGAATACTATTCATAATAACATCTCCTTATACTTTTATTAATTATAATATAGCATATTTCTTTTGAAAATGCAAGACCTGTGTTTATTTCTCGATAAAAAGTGTCTGAAAATATCTGAAAAACACATTGTTTCTATACTTTTATGAGAAATTCGTTCTACATATTGCCGCTCAGATGCATTATAATACTGATTGCAGATATCGGAGCGGTTTCACATCGAAGAATCCTTTCGCCGAGCCATATTTTTTCGATACCGTTCTGCTCGCAAAGTGCAATCTCTTCCACTGAAAAGCCGCCCTCCGAGCCTATAAGCACTCCAACGCTGTCTCCCGGATTGTACCGAAATTTACCTAAGGATTTTCCACCCTTTTCATAGCAGACAAGCCCTAAATCCATTGCCCTCATTTTTTCAATACAGCATTCAAGGCTTATTATGTCCGAAACGGTGGGAACAATACCTCTGCCCGACTGCTTGGCTGCTTCAAGAGCGATTTTTGCAAGCCTTTCACGCTTTTTTGCAAATTGCTTTTGCTCCGGTCGGGAAACGCACCTCTGCGTTAAAACGGGGACTATCTCAACTGCGCCAAGCTCGGTTGCCTTCTGGACGATAAGCTCAAGCTTATCAAGCTTTGGAACAGCCATAAAAAGCGTTACCGAAACCGAAGGCTCTGGCGACGGCGATTGTGATATCACTTCAAGCTCTATTGCTTCGTCGCTGATCTTCAGGATTTTGCAGCTGTAGTCGGTTTTGTCGTGACAGACGGTTATAACGTCGCCCAGCCTCATTCGCAGCGACCTGCCGATGTGAACAGCATCTTCCCCGAAAAGGCTTATAGCATTGCCGACAGGCGGTGAATTGCAGAAGAATCTTGGCATCATTTCGCCTCTTTTCGATGTGTTAATTACAGTATAATCCCACTTCGCAATAATTTCAAGGGATATTTACATTTTTCGCCTTTCTGTCACTAACATTTCACAAACACCTGAACTATTAAGATATTCTACTTTACAATGCAAGTAAAATGTGCTATAATACTTTTAAATAATGCCTTTATGAAAGGACTGGTAATAATGCAGCGCAGAGACAAAATCAACTACTACCTCGATATCGCCGATTCCGTTTCGGAAAGATGCACCTGCCTCAGAAGAAGATACGGCGCGGTAATCGTCAACAACGACCAGATAATATCCACAGGCTACGTTGGAGCGCCGAGGGGCAGAAAAAACTGCACCGACCTTGGCTATTGCGTCCGCAACCAGCTCAATATCCCTCGCGGAGAGAGATACGAGCTTTGCCGCAGCGTACACGCCGAAATGAACGCCATAATAAACGCTCCGCGTGAGCGTATGCTGGGTGCAACCCTGTACTTATGCGGCAGAGAGGTTGCAACAGGCGAATACATCAAAAACTCCTGCTGCTGCTCAATGTGCAAAAGGGTCATAATCAACTCTGGCATTGAAAGGGTAATCATCCGCGACGACGACGAAAATTACCGCGTGATTCCCGTGTTCGACTGGATTATCAACGATGAATCGGTAGCCGGAGAATCCGGATATTAATGGCTGGTGAATAATTTTGACAACTGAATTTGTTACCCACTCCGCCGCCGAGACGATAGAGGTCGGAAAAATTATAGGCTCGCGCCTTCGCGGTGGGGATATCATTGCCTTCAAGGGCGGATTGGGAGCGGGGAAAACCACTATCACCCATGGAATAGCTCTCGGAATGGGACTAAGGGATGATGTTTCAAGCCCCACCTTTGCAATCGTCAACGAATATATCGGCGATAAGCTCAGCCTTTGCCACTTTGATATGTACAGAATAAGCGCGGACGAGCTTGAATGCATTGGCTTTTACGACTATCTCACCAACGACAGGGTGCTGGCAATAGAGTGGAGCGAGAATATAGCCGACGAGCTGCCAGACGGCATTATTACTATTGAGATACTCCGCACCGGCGAGGATGACAGAAGAATTATAGTTACCGGAGATGAAAGATTTGACGATATTAGCAATTGATACTTCAGGAAAAACTGCCTCATGTGCAGTTCTGCGCGACGGCGTTGTGCTTGGCGAAACGTCGGTCTACACAAGGCTAACCCATTCTCAGGTGATACTGCCATTTGTAAAGCGACTCTTGGGAGACGTCAACCTCACCCTTGACGATGTTGATATCATCGCCGCCGCAAACGGTCCTGGGTCGTATACAGGACTCAGAATCGGAATTGCCATGGTAAAGGGACTATGCTTTACAGGCAAAAGCTGCCTTGGAGTTTCTACGCTTGAAGGACTTGCCGCAAACTGCCTTGCAGCAAAGGCAAGAATCTTTGCCGTTATGTCCGCACGCCCCGGAATAGTCTATTTCGGAGCATACGATTCCGACGGCGAACGCCTTACAAACACTGTTCCGGACGGCGTTATCAAGCTTGAAAAGCTCAGGGAATACGCCGATAGCTATAGCGGTGATATAATTCTTGTCGGCGACTGCGCAGAGTCTGTAAAGCAAACACTCTTTACAGACGATTTAAGAGTGAGACTTGCTCCCGCGGCTGACAGGCTTCAAAAGGCATCGGGAATAGCTCAGGCGGCTTTGTGGCATCTCGAAGAAGCAAAGCCCGCAGAAGCGCTGAATGCGCGATATCTGCAGATAACCAAAGCTGAAAAGGATTTATTGGAGAAAAATAAATAGATTTTGAAAGGACGATATTTATGAAGATAGGAATAGGAAACGACCATGCGGGAACAGATTTAAAGCTTGCAATATGCCAGCATCTGGATGAAATAGGGGTGGAATACATAGATTACGGCATAGCCCCTGGCGAGAAAATCGACTACCCCGACGCTGCGGAGCGTGTCTGCCGCGAGGTTGTAAACGGCACTGTTGACAGAGCAATACTTATTTGCGGAACCGGAATAGGCATATCCATAGCGGCAAATAAGATTAAAGGAATCCGCGCCTGCGCCTGCTCTGACAGCTTCTCGGCAAAATACACCCGTCTGCATAACGACGCCAACGCCTTGTGCCTCGGCGGAAGAGTAGTGGGAGCCGGCTTGGCTTGCGAGCTTGTAGATTTGTTCCTTACCACCGAATTTGAGGGCGGCAGACATCAGAGAAGGGTAGACCTTATCACCAAGCTTGAAGAAAAGGGATAACGTCGACTGACGGAAATCAATATAAAAACAAAATCATCCTCTGCTTTTCAGCGGGGGATGATTTTTATGTAAAGAATATCAGCTTTACAGGCTGTCAGATTGCCGTAAACAGCGAATAAGGCTTATCACTTTCCCGGGAAATATACTCCGCCTGAGAAAGCCCCGAATCGCTATCCATAGCCGCCCGTATCAGGCTTTTAGAAAGCCCGGGGACGTCCTCCCGCGCAAGAGCCTCGGCGATATCCACCCAGATAACCTCGCTGTTTTCGTCGTTGTCGGGGCGGGGTGTGCCGTCAACATAGCTTACCTCAAAGCAGACGTACCAGTCGTGGACGTTGAAACGTATGCCAATAATCCGCTCCGGCTTAATCAGAACGCCGGTTTCCTCCATGTATTCCCGCACGATAGCTTGTTCCGGCGATTCGCCGATATTGATGTATCCTCCGGGGATAATCAGCTTGCCATTGCCGGAGCCGTATGTATGACGGGCTAAAAGCACCTTTCCATCCTTAATCAGCACGCCCGAAACGCTCTTGCCCCAATCCGTATTTTCACCGTTCATTTGCTCTGTGTCGTTCCTTTCTTTGAGATTTCTCCGCCGAAAAAGTAGTCTTCAAGCTCGCAAATCAGTATGCTTTTTTCGATTATAGGTGATTCGCCGCAGTGGCTTGGGACGAAATACTTTGTGTCAAGCCTTTTCATAGCCGTAATCATCTCCCGCGCGACGTCCTTGTTGCAGTCCTTGTTGGAATAGTAAAGGTCACCAATAAGGGTGTATTCCGAGCTGATTGTAAGCACCAGGCTGCCCTTTGCGTGAACCGATGGAAACCGCGCTATTTCAAGCTTTAAGCCGTCCTCAATAACAATTCTGTCGCTGACGATGATGCCCTTGCCAAGCTTTTCATATGTCTTTTTGCCCAGATATATCTCATCGCAGCTAATACGCTTCATATTGGCGGTATGGTCGGGATGGAAGTGTGAAAGTATCACCGCCTTTTCGCCCGCAACGCTTTCAATCTCATTAAAGGCTTGCTCGTTCGAGCCGACGTCGTAGATGTATGTCTTTTTATCGCCCTTGATAAAGAAAACATCTGCGGAAAGCGGCTCGTCGGACGACGGTATGAAATTGATGTATTCGCATATCGGTATCAAAAAATCACCCCACGCTCTAAGATTATTTCGTTACAAGTATACCACATCACGGCGATATGTGCAATACGAAATTCGTAAGCGGTGACATCTGTGCTATCAGTGATTTTTTCGGGATAGTCTCAAAGAAAACTGTGTTAAAATTCTTTCTTTTTCATAATGGATATGCTGATTCTGCATGATATAAGAACCGCTAAGGCAGCTATCACCATTATAGCCAAAACCATGATTCCACTGCTTACAGTCGACAGGCGATTAAATATCAGGCTTAAATCTATCTTCAGCCAACGCACAATTCCAATTGCGATAAAGCCGATAATGCCTGCTATTCCGGCAATTCCGAAAATAACATATACTCTTTTCTCTCCGCCGAATTTAAGCTGAACAGGCAGCATAACGGCAAGAATAACCGCCAACAGCGCAAAATGCATCAAAGCGGCAATTACAATGTCGCTCACCAATAGCGAAGTTTTTACGAAGCTCATGGCAATCGCGATAATTACGGCAAACAGCCATGCTCCTCCGCCTATGAGAAATCCGAATACATATTTTTCAAGGACATATCCCTTCCGACTGATTGGAAGGGAAAACAGGAATGCATTTCCGTTGTCATATTCGTCGTAGCTTATGGTGTTTAAGACAGCCATGGAGCCGCAAATGGACATATATCCTATGATGAACGAAACACCTTCCATAAATGTCTGTATCCAGACGGCTGTTGCCATAAATATCAGAAAGAAATACCGCTGTGCCTTTAACAGCTTCAAATCCTTTACCAAAAGACCGGTC
The DNA here is from genome assembly GCA_900553675.1 of uncultured Ruminococcus sp. Taxonomy (GTDB): domain Bacteria; phylum Bacillota; class Clostridia; order Oscillospirales; family Ruminococcaceae; genus Faeciplasma. Next base: position 5,181 of record USEH01000012.1, read on the forward strand.
ATAATTCGCTCCCCCTTATCATCAAAGATGGTCATATTCGCTTCCCATTATCATCATGGTAATAATTTCATCTATATTGCTTTTTTCGATAACCGCTTTAGGGTAATTGTCAATATAAAACTGCCTTTGATTTGTAAGACAGCTATTGCCGTATTTTTCTTCCTTGACGCGCAGTATATACTGCTTATCCAATGCGGCATATTGCTCCGGATCAATCTTTATCAGCGCATAATCGCTCAAAAGAACATCGGTATCCTCGTGCATGATGATTTTTCCGTCATGAATCATATAAATGTCGTCGCATAAAGATTCCAGATCGCCTGAAATGTGCGAGCTTATCAGGATGGAGCGATTCTCATCCTTTCCCATAAAATCTCTTAGCATTTCCAATATCTCAAACCTTGCCACAACGTCCAATCCCGCTGTGGGTTCATCGAGTATCAGAAGCTTGGCGTTATGCGAGATTGCCGCCAGAACCTTCAGTTTTGCCTTCATTCCGGTGGAAAACTCTTTTATTTTCTTGTCGCGGGGTAGCTTGAAGTGTTCGACCTGATTGATAAAAAACGCTCTGTCGAAATTTCTGTAAAGGCTTTCAAGCACGGGAATGATATCATCAATAGTAAGATATCCGCTGAATCCGGAATCCGACAGAACAACGCCGATATCCTGCTTGTCTAAAGGCGTAATCTCGCTTATGTCCTTGCCGAATATGCTTATGCTTCCGCCGTCAGGAGTAATAAGTCCCAGAATCGCCTTGAATGTTGTGCTTTTTCCTGCACCGTTCTGACCTATCTGCCCGGTTATGAATCCGCTTCTTATTTCAAGCGAGCAATCCAGCGTGAAATTTTTATAGTTCTTTTTCAAGTGTTCGGTTTTAATCATTGCTATTCCTCCAAAAGCAATTCAAAAAGGCTTTTTATATCTTCCTTGCTGATGCCGTATCGCTTGCCCTTTAGTATTGCCGCTTCCAGGTCGGCTTCCAGCTCTTTTTTCTGTTCCTCGAGCAAAAGCTCGGTATTGGTCGCCGCGACATAGCTGCCCTTTCCGTGAACGGTAACGGTGAAGCCCTCTTCCTCCAGATAATCATATGCCTTTTTTACTGTCAGGGCGCTGATTTTCAGCTCATTTGACAAGGTTCTGACAGATGGTAGAATATCGTTTTCCCGCAGTTCGCCTTGGCGGATAAGTGCCTTTATCTGCTCCACTATCTGTTCGTAGATGGGGGTCATCAGCGAATTGTTTATTATTATTCTCAATTTTTCGATCTTTCCTTTCTATGACGTCATGTATAACAGTATATCACAGTATACAACTGTTGTCAAGTGTTATATGCTGTTTATTTATTTTTTGAGATAATGTTAGCCGCTCAGATACTTTATCATACAGCTTTTGCCAAAATCATCATATATTTGCTTTATAAGTAATCTGTACAATCCATATCGGAATATGATATAAGAGGGAAACGGAATTATCCGCCGATATAGGCTTTCAAGGCTTGTTTTCACGGATATTCAAGGAAAGGCGGGGTAAATACTATGTTCTTTGAAATGCTTGCAAGGATAGCCTCAAAGCTATTGTGGTTCGCACTTCACATTTCGGACAAAAACAACTTTCCCAAGCCGCTTTCGGCAAAGGAGGAATCTGAGCTTTTCGGGCGGCTTGCTTCGGGCGACAAATCCGCCAAGGATAAGCTTATTTTGCACAATATGCGGCTTGTTGCGCACATTGTCAAGAAGTATTACGTAAGTGGGGAGGAGCAGGATGAGCTTATCTCCATTGGAACGGTCGGGCTTATAAAGGCGGTGGGTACATATAAGCCGGATAAAGGCAACAGGTTCGCGGCATATGGGTCGAGATGTATCGAAAATGCTATCCTATCATAACGGCTTGTTTTGGAGCATACGGCGAAAATCAAGCTCCCTCCGATGAAAAATGGCGCGTATTTCGCCGCTTGGGTAGCCGTTCTTATTTGATGGTGCAAAACATATCGGGAGAGGTGAAATTTGCTCCCTTGTTCATTCACAGTTTCCCGTTGCTTGCACCACACCATTTGTTAGAATCCGAGAAATTCAATATCCGATTCTCTGACCCGTCGGAGATAACCGAGATTGCGGACAAGCTCCGTTATCACAGATACCGAAAAGCACTCTTGCAAAGAGAGGTGGCAGATTATATAGGCGTTGACCGTAGCACTTATATCCACTATGAGGAATACGGGCGCGACTATTACCCGTTAGATAACATGGAAAAACTTGCCGCCCTGTTCGGTGTCCCCGTAACGGAATTGCTTGATGACTTCAATATGTTCTTGTATAACGATCAAGGCAAGCAGATACGCAAAAAGCGGTTGGAATTGAATATGACACAGCGCGAATATGCTGATATGCTCGGTGTTCATGTCGGTAATCTGAAAAAATGGGAACAGAACAAAGTGCGTATTTTCAAAAGCACATGGGAACGTTTCTTCAAATAAGAGCGAAAGGAGGATTTGATTATGAAAAAACTTGTTAGCTGCGCCTTTAACTTCGATACTGTCTGCGTGGAGCTGAAATTTTCTGACGGCAGTATGATAGCTATTGATACCGTTGCCGTTGAAAATGAGGTTGCGCGGAATATGTATGAACGTTCAGAGCTTGACTATCTGATTTACAATGCCCCTCTTGAATATGCCGATCTTATATTGAACGGCAATCCCGAAGCATACCTAAAAGCCGTAACTGAATATAAGCCGTTGGACTAAACATAGAAAAAACAGGCAAGGCAGATCCCCCCACAAAAGGGCATCTACCTTGCCTGTTTCAATTTATTCAGCTTTGCTCTTTTTATCTTCCTCGCAACCGTCAAGAATGGTTTGTGCGATTGCGTCAATCAATTTTAGTTTTTGCTCTGTGGGGCAATTCAGCTTTTCGATGTACTGCGCCACATATTCAGCGTGGAACTTTGCCACACGAGCGTCAAATAACGCCTGCTTTTCGGGTGTTTCGGGATAATGGACGATTATTTCGATAGCGGATCCCCCTTTCATGGGCTACGGTCATATTTCAATTTTATGCGGATATGCTTGTCTGATATGAGTATCAGAGGTTAAGGATTTGAGCCGCTTTTTTGAGATTTTCGGCTGCATTACCCTTGCGGAAGTTCTCGCCGTCAAAGAGGACGGGAACGCATACCTCTAAAATGCGGTCATAAATGCGCCGATCATCAAGGTCGGTTGCTTTCTGCATAACAGACAGCGCGATATTGGTTGTGATAATCATAGGCTTGCGGGAGAGTAAGCGGCGGTTGACTATATCGAAAACGCGCTCCTTGCCGTAGCTTGTATTTCGTTCTGCGCCCAAATCGTCAAGAATGAGTAAATCGGGGCGCGTGATCCGTTTTAAGTAGCTGTCGCGGTCTGCTCCAAAATTGCCCGATATGCGAATATCGTGCATTCGGTTGACTACATCGGTCATATCGAAATAGAGAACGGAAATCATGCGGTCAATCAGAGCGTTTGCAATACACCCTGCGGCGTAGGATTTTCCTGTGCCGACATTTCCGAACAGTAACAGCCCGATACCCTCACGGCTGAAATCGTCCCATTTCTCGGCGTATTCTTTTGCTTTGGTAAGCTGTTTTGTCATAACAGGCGCATTATCGAAACGCCAATCAGCGGCGGGAATATCGCTGAACGCCTCGGAGCGTAAGAGGTTGATGTGGTTGATACGGTTAAACTCTCGCATTTCAGCCTCGCGCCGTTCTCTTTCCTCGGCAGCACACTTGCAATCGGTTGGGTGTCGGTCAATCCCGTTAAAGCGGTGCTTTTCAGCGAAGTACGCTTCTTTTGGCGTATGGCACTTGCCGCAGTATTTCAGCCCATCTTCGGGATTGATATAATCATCGGGCGCGGTGTTCGCCGCGTCTGCGGTATCAATGATAGCGGACAAAATAGGGTCAATATTCATAGGCAATCTCCTTTATCGGTGTATTCGGAATCGTAGTTCTTGACGGGCTTGGCTTTGTTATCCTCGTCAAGCCATTTTCGGATAGTGGCGTAATGGTTGGCATAGTGCTTTCCGTTGACCTCCATATATGCTGACAGGCGGTTGATGTAGTCGGCGTACCTATCGGGATAATCGGCTTCAAGCGCGGCAAGCTGCTTTTCAGAGAGAAAAACATTTTGATACTGACCGTATCGGCGGCGTATCTCTCCTTTTTCTGTCTGAATCATATTTTTATATTCTTGTTCAGTATTACTTGGGGGCAGATTTTGCCCCATACAAGGTGAAGTTTCCTGCACTTCCATAGGGCAAATATTTCCCTCTGGTGGTGAAGAAATCTGCACCCCATCGGGCAGATGTAGGAATATGTGGTTAGCCCTGTTCCAACCTTGACGGATACGGGTAATCAGCCCTGCGTTTTCTAATTCGTTCAGCGCGGTTTTTACTGTTCTTTCGCTCCTGTTAAGGTCATCTGCCATCTGCTTTATCGTGTAAATGACATACACGTTTCCGTCCTCTGATACCCAACCCGATTTTTGAGAAAGCAAGGTGCGGTTAAGCAACAGCCCATAGAGCAGCTTCGCGTTTATCGAATGTTCGCTTGCGATCATAAACCGTGGCAAAGGTATGAACGGAGGGAGTGGAGTGTTTTTCTTAAAAAATATCATTCATCACTTCCTTTCAGCGCGGCATAGAAGCTATGGCTACTCGTCCGTTGGAGGGCGCGGAAGTGAGGCGTTATGCCCTTCTTTGGAGCGTTTGGAGCAGTAGCGCGGGCACTCGATAACAAGGGCGCGGTAGCTCTGTTTGCACTCATGGACGCATTTGCGGCAAAGCTCGTTATAGGTGATACGGTTGCGGTCATTCAAGAAGAACGACCATTCCTGTTTTCTCTTTTTGCTCATTCGTGGCATTGGTTAGCTCCTTTCTGCGGCGCGGTCATATCGTGTGTTCGTGTTTCTTGGACTTGTCGGGGGTAGGCTCGCCGTGAAGTTCAGCCAAATTGTGCTGAATGGTGGCAAGCTCCCTATGACGGGCTTTCGCTTCGTTGTAGGCGTTATAGGCGGCGTTTTTCTCTGTAATCAACTGTTCAATATCTGCCTGTAATGCCCTATAGGTCGGTATCTTTGTAATGCCGTGGAATTTGAAATAACGGACAGCAGCATCGGCTACGATAAAGTCATCTTCGTGCGCAGCGCGATAGGCGGCTTTCTTCTTATCGGTCTTTTGCGCCTTGTACTCGTTTCGCACATCTCGCGTCTTGACGTAGTCGATAACCATTTTCTGCAATTCCTTTTTCTCGGCTATTTTCGTTTCGATGGCTTTTAGCGCGGCGCGGGTACTCTGCAAATCAGCTTGGGCGGTGGCAAGTGCCGCGTCAAATTCCTCTTGTGAGCTAAAGCCCGTGTCCAACAGAAATTGGGCTTTTGCCATCTGTTGGAGGTTGTGGACTTTCGCCCATCTTTCATAACCAACGCCTTTACCCTCGGCGCGTTTGGCTGCAATGTCCACGGTGCGCTGTATGCCGTCATTTTTAACTGCGGTCTGCTTTTCGTGAAGTCTGTCTATCACGCTACGTTTGGGAGCATTTTTGTCGGCTTTGAGTGCTGCGGCGCGTTCCTCGACAACCCTGTGTGCGTTCTGCTCCAAACGGGCAAGAACGGCGGCGCGGTCAAAATCATCACCGAGCTTTCTTGCTGTGATGGGTTTGGTGCGGTCGGGTGTGAGGTAGGACAAACGCCCTCGGCTCTCCTTGACGGTTATCCCTTGCCGCAAAAGCAAAGCGGAAAATTGCTCAAAGGTGGTTGAGAAATCAAGTACAGCCCGTAGCGTCTGCCGTAGCTTCTCTTTGTTAGTTTCAAATTTTGTGGTGCGCAGTGTCAGCCCTGCGGAGGTGATTTCTGCGTTTCTTTCATCAAGTGCGGCTTGTCCCTTTTTCTGCGCCCAATACTCGCGCTCGGTAACGCGGTTTGCGCTGCCGTGAAGCAGATCAATCTAATAGAGGTTTTCGCGGTGGCACATTTCCATCACTTCGGATTTGAAATATTCCATAGCCGCGTCGGTACACCGGTGCTTGCAACCCTGCCGTGTATCTGCAGGTCTGTCCATGTACGGGAGCAATGGGACTTCCTCTATTCGCAAACTGTTTATGACAATATGAACGTGGATATTGCCGCTGTGGTTATGACCATCGGGGTGGGTACAGACAAGTGCTTGGTGTCCGCGAAAATGCGTTTTGCAAAATTCCTCGCCTAACTGCTGTGCGCGGTCAACGGTCAATCCGTTGTCTGTGCCGTCCCTTGGGTCAAAGGAAATAATGTAGTGGTGGCTTTTCACATCTTCGCGTTTTTGGTTTTTGCCGTAGCGGAGATTTGCCCGCATACACGCGATAGCGAAATCTTCCTCGCCACATCCAATCGTGGCAATTCTGAAATTCTCGCGTGGTATGAGCCGTCCGGTTTCATCAAGCGTGGGCTTCATGGAAAACTCGTCATGGGCAAAGGTCAGATATTTTTCGGCTGCGCCGTAATCAGCATTTTTAGAGCTGATATGTTTGAACGTAGCCATTCAGTTCACCTACCTTTTGCAAGACTTCATATTTCAGCGCGGCGAGATCTGAAGCGGCGGCTTGTATCTCGGCGGCAAGCTGTGGGTATGGGTTTCGCCATTCGTTCAGCGTCCGAGCTATCTGATTGATGTTATTGCCGATCTTGCCATACTCGGCAATGAGCTTTCCGAGCGTGGCAAGCACTTCATCGTTGACGGGATTGACACGGATAATCGGTTTGACAACCGCGCCGTCAATGGCTTGCCGTATAAATTCGGATTGGCTCATTTCATAATTCTTCATTCGCTCCATAAAGAAGTCGTGTTCTTCCTCGGTCAAGCGGGTCTTGACTACGAAAGTGCGCTTTGGTGTGTTGTACGTTTTTGGCATAGGCATAACTCCTTTCACTTACCATATTTTTTGAGGCTGTTTTTTAAGGTGTTTTGAAAAATTCTTTCACTTTACAACGGACATTTTTTCGGCGTTTGTCCGAGGTTTTTGATAAGTTCCTCTACTTAACATTTTTTTTCAGCCGTTTTTGCACCCCATTTTTTGCGACTTCTGCAAAACAACAAATTTCCGTGGATGGATTTTTGCGAGATAGCGTAAAAGTTTGGTTGTATCGCTTTCCGCCTAACCCATCGTGGAAAGCGGTTTTGCAAGGTAGGTCGCAAATTTTTTTCAAATTTTCTCTTGCTCACTACAACACCGAAGATGGCAGAATTGCCAAACGGGGCGAGAGGAAAATTTGCGGCGTTAGCCGTTCAGCAGGGTTTGGGGAAGGCACTCCCCAACAAGATCACCACAAGGGCGAAAATGAGCAGTAGGCGAAATTTGGCACCGTGGTAGAATCTTGCTCTAACTACTTCCGCTATCCTCTGAACGGGGATTTTTGTAATACCCCTCTACTTGACAACGGACAAAATCTGCGAAAAACTTGGTAGTGCTTTCACAATTCAACGGACATTTTCTTTGAGAAAATTAAGTCTCTCCACTTTGCAACGGACATTTTTTTGCTGTTTGGGTGAGTGGTCTGACAAGAATATTTTTTGAGTGGCAAAAATGGCTTTCATTGTATTCAGAATTTCAGCGGGCAAAAATCAACGGTGTTTGGAAAATTCTTTTAGAAAATTTCATCCTCTACCTGTTAGGACATTTGCGGGAGAAAAATCAACGGTTTGAAAAACACTTTTCACAGATTCAGAATTTCAGAGGGGAGAAATTCAACCGTTTTCAAAAATTTTTCTCCGTTCACTTATTACAGGTCTTGGCAAGGTGCGTTTTGGCTGATTTTTGAAAAAATTTTTTCTGTTGCTTTCTTCCACGGTGTAAAGATCGAAAATGCCAAACATCGGAGAAATATTTTCGGGCATAAAAATGCGCCCTCGATTTTTTGAAAAACGAGAGCGCAGCACTTCTGCGATATTCGGTTGTAGGCGGCGGGCGAAGCTGCCGACTATTCAAGTTGGAAATATTTTCTGAACATTTTTCTGTACCTCTTGATTTTGTTCGTGTTTACGAGTATAATATATAGTGATTTATTGTATTCTGACGCTGACGCACAAGACGGAGTGCGTAAAGATCGGGAGGTCATACGATGAAATATTTATCCGTTACACAGACCGCCGAGAAGTGGGGTATCTCACAACGGCGCATACAGACTTTGTGCAACGAGGAACGCATAGAGGGTGCGGTGCGTATCGGTCATTCTTGGGCAATCCCAGAGGACGCGCCGAAGCCTACTGATGCAAGAATCAAAAGCGGAAAGTATATCAAGCAAGCTACTGAAAAAGAAAAATGAGCCGCAGACAATAGCGACTCTAACTCGAAAATATTACGCGCCTTACCCCTCGCGGGTGCGAATGGGCGCACTAATACCGTGTTTACCACTCTGCCCAGATGGTCTCGACGTGTCAAGAGAGAAGCAAAAAATTTTTCATTCGGTCAAAACCTTGATTGTATAAGGGTTTTGACCGTTTTCGACTTCGTTCGATAAGGGTGGTTATGTGGGGGTGCTCGTGTTATAATAGGGGCAAAACCGTCTTTTTGCTTAAAATCAGCAGTATTTTTCCTTGTGTGTAAAGATGTCCTCAAATACCCATTCGATTTCGATTTGCTCATTTGAAGTTACGATTACTCGCTCGATTGCCTCATACAGATGCTCATGCAAACCTGCATCGAAGTCTGCAAGAACCTGTTCAGCTCTGGCGACTTCTGACTCTGTATCAGCCTCTTGCTGTTTGGCTTTTAGCAGAGCTTGGTATTCCTTTTCAAGCTGTTCTTTCTTTGCCGTGAGTTCGTCTGCTTTGACAGAAAGTGCATCCTTGGATTTGATGAAATCTTCACGGCTGATTTCACCGGAGCGATAGGCTTCATAGCGTTCCAGTTTTTTGTCGGGAAACTGTGCAAGCTCATTTTCGATTTGTGTGATGGCTTTGTAGCACTCCACACTTGCAGAACGCGTTTTTTTCTTTTGGGTAGGTGCGTTCTGTTTTATAAAGTTTAGCTGTGCCCGAAGTGCTTCAACAAGAACATCTTCCATTTCGCTCCTTTTGAAGTGGATGTCGGAGCACTCACTGTCGTGCAGATACTTGGAAGAAACGCAAGAATAGTATTGGTCTGAGCCGTAAGTCTTGCGAAGCTTTCTGCCACAATGAGCACAATAATAAACTCTGTCGGGCTGTTCAAGGACAGCCTTTTTTACTTTCTTGGGGTTACGGAGCATTTCATTCGCAAGCTCCCATTTATCACGAGGGATGATTGCTTCGTGTGCATCGGGATGGATAATCCATTCCTCTACAGGAACTCGCCGTTGGTTCTTGTCTCGGATATGACGGCTCTCTCGTGTGTGATTGGTCATCACGCCCGTGTACTTAATGTTGCGTATCATATAGACGATACGAGGGTGAGTCCATTGAGGCTCGGTGTCAAATCTGCGTTTTACACCCTTGTAAGCTTGCGGCGTAGGAACGCCTCTTGCGTTGAGGTCTGCGGCAATCTCACTTGTGGTCTTGCCCGCAATAACGGCATCGAAAATCTCACGGACGATTTCTGCTGCAGGCTCGTCAACAATCATTTTGTGCTTGTTCTTCGGTGAGGGCTTATAGCCATAAGTAAAGCAAGTGATAAACTCACCCTTTTCCTGTTTGGAGCGCATAGCCGTCTTTACTTTAGAGGATAGGTCTTTGCTGTAATAATCATAGACGAGGTTGCGGAATGCCACGTCCATACCGATGGTTTTGCCGTCGTGGTTAAGGCTGTCATAATTGTCGTTGATACTCAATGAGCTTGCTTTTACAGATTAGCTCAAACGACTTTCTAAAGCGGTATATATAACCACGAATATTCTTATTTATAGTATCAATGTCAGAATCTTCTTCGGGATACAGGGCGTCGGCAATAGCTAACGCTGAGTGAGCGGTTTTTCTGTGTAGCATTATATATGCAATCGCACGGCTGCTCTTGGGCGAGTTGAAATCCTGTTCTTTCCATACGCCTGTCGATGTTGTGATTTCCATACCACCGAAGAAGTTTATTATAATGTCGCTGTCGGTTTTGATTTCATCCGGCGCAAGAGCCATTCTGACTCTATCCATTGTATTTTTCTGTGCAATTGCACGATGAATGACATAAGCGAGGATATTAAGAGTGCTTGTCCGGTTGTTATATTTCTTGAGATTTCGGACTACAAGGATTCCCATAGGCTTGGGTCCAAAAGGAACAGCCATAATAGAACGTGCTTCAAGTCGCTTAAAGACTTGATACTCCCGGGGAAAGGTTTTGGCAATATCTTCGACATTTGAAAAGCTGATAGGCTTCTGCTTTTTGATTAACTCGACGATACCGGGCATAGCCATAAGGCTCTCAAATTCCTGAATCTTCTCCAGTTTCTTAACAGTTGGGTCGATATTATGCCACCATCCGGTAGCCCAAATATTTAGTTCCATGTCAATTTCGATAACACCAGCCCAATCTGCATCATAAAATGCACAAGCCATTGCAAGTGCTTTATTTGCAATTTCCTCCGGGTCATCGTTTGTGTGCAGCCCCGATTCTAATTCACTGATGCTTTGCTCCTGTTCGATACAATATGTAATATACTCATCATCATACTGAGAAAAGTCCATCGGAATCGACGGGGGATGTGTGTCTTGCGGTTTCTCAATCTGCTTGAACAAACCGCCGAAAAGATGTTGCATAGGCGAATTATCCTCCATTTTAGTTTTACTTATATTATAAATGATAAAAACCGCAAAACTTCGGGAATTATGTCGAACGCTTTGCAGTTCTTCATTTTTTGTTATTTTGACAATATGTTATTGACATTTTCAGAAAAGGAACAACAAAAAAGCCGGAGCATAACTGTGTTTTCTTCGACTTTTTGCAAGGTTTGCGTATAATCAATACCTACCGAATAATTGAGTTGTTTCTTAGAGTTAATGCTGCTAAGTATCACATTATAGGAATTTTAGTAATTCATTCAAACAACGTGCGTTTATCAATACTTATGCAAAATATTATTTAGTACATGGATTTTATCCATAACCTTCCTGACAAAATCATCAGAATCTGGCAGGGAAGGTATATTATCTTCCTTGATTTCTTCGGCGCTTATCTCACTCATAATAACCTCATACGAATCATCTATGTTGTAAGAAACTTCGCATACTCTTTCGCTTCATCCAGCATACCTACTTTTGCGAGTGAACTGCAAAGGACATGAATCACCCTGCCCATCAATGGTTCGGATTTTTCCTGAGCAACGATTTGCCGTCCTATTCTTATAATCTCGTTAAGGCAGTCAATGTTATTGTTGCTGTTGAACAAATCATTTAACGCAAGCATTAATTGAGCGGCACAGTATGTATCACAGAGATATTCATGATTCGCTTCTCGCCAGATATCTACGACTCTTTCATAATTTTTAACTTCACAAGCACTGTTTGCATCATTATGGTACTGTTCTATCTTTATTCTTTTTCTTTCTTCATCTGCACCCAAGAGTTTTTCTACAGATGTTTGATAAAATTTAGCAATGTCCGAGAGAAATTCTATCTGGGGCTGATCTTTTCCGTTCTCCCACATACTCACAGCTTGTGTACTCACATTCAAATACTTGGCAAGCTCCTCCTGAGTGTTCCCGCGCTTTGCACGGAATGCAACTAAGTTTTCACTGATTTTTTTCATAATAACAATCCTCCCATAAATATTGTTTATTCATATTTACTTGCCTGCAAATTAAACAAATGCGCATATTCGCCGTTTTGCTTTAGTAGCTCCGTATGAGAACCCTGCTCTATGATGTGTCCGTCTCCTATAACAAGAATTCTGTCTGCAAGAGTTGTATTTGAAAGCCTGTGCGAAATTGTAACCGAGCTTTTGCCTTGGCTCAGTCTGTATAGTTGTTCAAATATCCTGTCCTCGGAAATGGGGTCAAGTGCCGCAGACGGTTCATCAAGAATCATATAATTACAGTTCTTAAAGTACGCCCGTGCAAGTCCTAAAAGCTGCCACTGCCCGCCAGACAAATCTTTTCCGTCATCTTCATAATATCGACCTAAAATGCTATCAAAGCCGTTTTCCCAGTTTTCTATGATTTTTGAGAACCCACTTATATCGCAGGCGTATTTTAACTTCGTGTCATCGAAACGGCTTTCAAAATCTGGCAGTGCAATAATCTCCCGCAATGGCAGACAGTAGGTAACATAATCCTGAAACAATACGCCAAATATTTTTCTAACTGCGTAAACATCGTATTCTTTAAGGTCAATACCATCAAGAAGAATCTGTCCTTTCTCTGGGTCATAAAACCTGAACATCAGCTTTATTATCGTTGACTTTCCTGCGCCATTTAAGCCTATTAGTCCGATTTTTTCATGCGGTTTAATAACGAAAGAACAGTCTTTAAGTACATACTGGTCAGAATTGGGATATTTGAAAGAGACATTTTGAAATTCTATTTCAGGATTATCAGATGGAAGTTTTGTCCCGCTCTTTTCCATTTCGGGCATAATTTTCATGAATTCCTGCAATTCAAGAAGCCTTGTATTGTTGTTAAGAAAACTGTTGACATTATTAGTCAGTCGCTGTGCCTGATTTCTTAGGCGCGAAACCATGCTGAGGTTATATTGCAGGTCGCCTATTCCGATTCTTTGCGCAATAACATCTGAAATAGATATAATTAACACAAAAACTTCACTTAATATGTTCACAACCGATAGCAGTGCATTTAAAATATTATGCCTAATATTCTCCCGTCTGTTAATATTGTACAGTTTGCTCCAGATATCTTTAAATCGCAATAAAAAGTAACTTCCGATATTATTCAGCTTAATCTCAAACTGAATACTTCCGTCAAAAAAAGTGTTATAAAAATAGTCTTTTTTTCGATTGTCGCGAAGCTGATCTTTTTCCATCTTCAATAGTTTTTCAGTGTGATACTTATTATATAGCATGAAAGGTATCAACAGCAAAAGCGTCACAAGCCCAAGCCACCATTTGTAAGTACAGACTACTATTAAAGTTGCAACTACATTTATTGCCGATGAAATAATATCAAAAACAAGCCATGTCATTTGCGTCATAACATCAAAGTTGGCTCTTGCATGACGGACTTTATCTCCCATATCTGCTGAGTCAAAGAAGCTCAAATCCATTCGGGAGGATTTCTCCATCATTACCGTTTCAATATAGAATTGCAGTTCATCGTGGTACCGTCCGTTCACATAATTACTGTTAAATTGCGCTAAAATATATGTCACCAATTGCAATATAAGATACATCGCAAGGCAAATGACAACATTTTTACCATTTGCCTTATAATCAACAATTCCATTAAGCACTTCACGCCACAATCGGATATTAATTAGCGGTATGGCTGTTGTTGAAAGCAGAATTAAAAGCTTCATCAAAAAGTAAAATTTTGACGCCAAAAAACTCGTCTTAATTCCAAACCAGACATTATTGAAAACGCCAAAGAAAGTCTGTTTGATACCGTTCATATCAATCAACCTCCTTTATGGAATATTTGTCACGTTGAAGGTTGTAAAGCTTTGAATACAAACCTTCATGAGCAAGAAGTTCCTCATGAGTTCCTTGCTCTGCTATTATACCGTTGTCTAAAACTATTATCTTGTTTGATATTCTGGCAGATGATATTCTGTGCGAAATCATTATGCCTGTTTTTCCTTCCGTTATGTCCTCAAAGTTACGGAATATTTTGCTCTCTGCCTCAGCATCGAGAGCAGCAGACGGCTCGTCAAAGATAATAACGGGAGCTTTTTTGAAATATGCGCGGGATATTGCAATTTTTTGCCATTGTCCTCGTGACAACTCAGTGCCTTTATTGTCAAACTGACGAGTCATGAATGAATTCAATCCATTTTCAAGCTTCGGCTGTAACTCATCATATACGCCGCTTTGAACAAGAGCAGTTTCAATATCATTATCATTCTCCATATTAATGCTTTCTGAAAGTGAAACATTTTCGCGCAAAGTGAGCGGATAGTGAACAAAATCTTGAAATAACACAGAAAAAATCTTGCGTACATCACTAATATTATAATCTGACATGGGATATCCGTTTACAAGGATTCTGCCGGAATCAACATTGTACAACCCGAGCATAAGCTTAATAATTGTAGATTTTCCAGAACCGTTTATGCCGACTATTGATAGTTTGTCACCTTTATTAAGCGTAAAAGACACACCAGACAAAACGTATTTTTCAGTGTAAGGATACTTGAAATAAACATCTTCAAAAGAAACAGACTGAAATTCGTCTATCACCTTTGAGGGCTTGTTTTGTTCGCTTGTTTTGATACTATAGAATTCAAAAACTCTTTTCATTCTTTCGGTATCAAGTCCTACTATCATAACGGTATAACGCAAAATGTTTTCAAATGAAATTCCAGCTGTTAATGCAAATCCTGTATACAATGCAACATCGCCGATTGAAATATGACTCTTTATAGCCTCAAACACCGAAAATACTATCAAAGCAATCTCCCCACTATGCCTGATAATGTCTGCAAGGATTAGCGACTTAACCGCCTTTTTTGCAAGATGTTTATTTGCAGCTACATAAGCAGTCTTTTCCTCGTTATAACGCGCTGAAATTGCATCAGTGAGATTATACATACGGACATCTTTTGCCGGCCATGCGTCTGTAAGCATCCATCTGTAATAGCTGAATTTCCTGTTATCAGGTGCCAGTTCACATCTGAGCTTATCAGACTTGCGATCAAAATAATCGCTTAATAATGCTCCGGGAATTGTGAGCATTAACAGAATTATTGAAAGCCAAATATTGAATCCGACAAGGGTTGAAAATGTTACTACGAAGGAATATATACTCGTTATTATTAGTATCAACCGCGAAACTAAATATACTGAAGAACCACGAGAATAGCGGACATCATCTATCATATCTCTTCCGACTGAGGAATCTATATAGGAAAGCGGAAGTTTTGATAGCTTATCTGCAAGCCTACAATCATAAAGGAATTCAGCTTTTTTGATACAGCAATCTCCAGTTATCGACGTTGCAGAGCTGTCTACTCTTAGTAGAAAAATTGAGAGAAAGTATAGCACCGCCCACAAGATCACCGAATTTAATCTCAATTGTTCATCAGTCAATCCGTCAAGGATACATTTCAGCGAAAAGCTATGGAACAGTGATAAGCTAGTACTTAATAGGTATAATATAAGATAAAGAACTATCAGCAGCCCACTTGATTGGTAGTATAGATTAACAGAATAGAATATTGATTTTATTGCCTGCTTGATTCTACTCAAAGGCAACACCTCCCTCAAATATAATAATTGTACATATGCTAAGTGCTGTTATCACTTTATTTCTTGCTTTCGCCTTCGTGCAGCTCATTTAGGCGGTTAAGAGCACAGCAAATATCTATTGGACGTATGCTCTCTATCCAATATTCGTCCGGCACAGATATACGGCTTTTATTCCAGCTTTCGTAAAATAGATGTTTACAAGCATCCTCGGCAACATCTGATATTTCTCTGTTATAGTTCTCTGTAAGCGTTAGGATGGTTAGCAACGAATAATAAAGCGCATTTATTTGAGGTCTTGAAGTCAATGCTGATAATCGCGAAATATCCGTAATGTATTTGCCAACGACAATGTTACTACCATCAATCTTTGACGACGAAAAGGTTATTTCAGGATTTACGGGTTCTTCAATCCAAAGCGTTCTTTTTTCCGTCCAAGCAACTTTGTCTGTATCATTGAACATTGATTTCCCAGTCACAATATCTGTAATATCTTTAGCAATAAAGCTTTCCATTAAAATAACGGTGTTTGCAACAGTAAGATAATCGCTTAATGCCCCGGAAACAAATATTGTAGAAACGCCCATATCGGACAACTGCGTTATTCGGTCTGTAAATGGGGTGATAGGATCATTTTTTATTATCTTTCGAATATTCTGGTCGCGAACCAAAAAATTTGTTGCACTGCTATCCTCGTCTATTAGCAAGAGCTTTGAATTGCAATAGACGGCCTCAACAATATTTGCCGCTTGCGAAACGCTTCCACTTGCGTGTACTGTTGAAAAATCATCGGAATTGCTCTTGGGAGGTATGCTGACAAAAAACGGAGATAAATTCAAGTGGCTGACCGGACGTCCATCTTCGGCGTTAGTTTTAATTGCACTTCTATCAGTCAGAATTAGCTCTCGTCCATCTCCCATAATATGATCATATGTGCCTTCCTCTATAGCATCTAACAGTGTTGATTTTCCAGAATAGGCACCACCCACAATTACGGTTATTCCATGTTTCAAAAGCATACCAGTTATTGACGTATTATCATCAAATCTAATCGTTACTTCTAATGATGCAGGTGATACAAACAGTATAGCATTCTCGTTTGGAAGATAACTGTTTTCTATACGAGGGATAATGCTGCCGTTTGCGATGAAACAAACTGAATTATGATTTTTTAGATATCTTCTGATATGCTGCTGCTTGATAAACAAACATCTTTTTGTGTTATAATCTACTGTATTAATGCTCTCCATAGATTCGCAGACAGCACGAATCAGATCGCTTATGAACTTAGAAAACAGTTTTCCGTTTATAGAATTTATGCTTATGCAAGGTATACGCGCTAATACGGTTATATTCCACTCCTGCTCTTTGGCATTATACTTAGAAGCATTTCTTCTGCTTATTCGACTATCGCATGGACAAAGGAATAATTCACATTGAAGCCGCGTATCTTTCCTTTTGTTTTGATATTCTTCATTTAGTAAATGCAATTGTGGAAGAACCTGCCTGAGCAAATAATCTTCAGCAAATATTTCGCTTTCAAAAGAAATGTCAACCGGCAATATGTGCTTAGGCACAGTTATGATGATTCTGACAGTCTCAAATTTAATGTAATCGTGCTGCAAAAGTGTAAGACCAATGCCGTTGAAGTATTCATATTTTTGATTATAGTAATCACATATAAGGATACGTGATTGCCCATCAATAGAGCGTAAAGCCTTCTTAAGTTTATTTATGCTGCTCAATATAATACATCTCCTCGAAATAATGGCTATTGCATATGCATTATTTTACTTTAGGGCGCCACCGCACAATTGCCAAAGCAGAAAAAATGTGATATAATAGGAGCATGGA
>USEH01000013.1 GCA_900553675.1 uncultured Ruminococcus sp.
GGGCGAGCCTGTGGCAGGAGTTATCGGCGCGGCAGCAGTAATATATATAGAAACCATGCTGCCCTTTGCGCTTTCCTTTGCAGCCGGCGCGATGATACTTGTCGCGGTTCACGAGCTTATACCCGAGTGCCAGAAAAACCAGGACGCTCATCCCTACTTTGCAACCTTCGGCATAGTCTGCGGATTTGCGCTTATGATGCTTTTAGATGTTGCGCTGGGATAACCGGCAGATTGCAGAGCTAAAAAACTTGGTTTTGCTGACGGATTGTCGTCCTTACTTTGTGCGGTAAGGACGCGCACCCCCGTACTTTGGTGTTCTATCGCAGTTTCTGCGGGAAACCCACCATAGTGCGGGGACGGCTTGGACGCTTAAAGCGTCCTGATGGCATCTGCAAGTGTGCCTGTAGGGCGCGCTTGCAGATGCCATCAATGCGCCTTGCGCATAAGCCGTCCGCCCCACAAAGTGAAAGGGGTGCGCTGGCAGTAATATCGCCCATCAAACCGATAAGACCACCAAGCTGCTCCCGCAGGTATGCTATTTTCCACAAACCAATCTTAAACCCGCTAAAAAAATTCGTCAGAATCAATAGCGGGTTTTTTGCTCATATCTATTGCATAATTATGCGAAATATGCTATCATATATGCATGAAGATTGTATATTTTCTGCATATTATTCAGTGCGATATACATTCGTCAAATCCTTCACCAACAATTCTGAAAGGAATACAATCCTTATGAAAAAGGTATTTATAGACGGAAGTGCCGGAACCACCGGTCTTAGAATATACGAGCGGCTAAAGAACAGAAAGGATATCGAGCTTTTGGAGATACCGGAAACCGACCGAAAAAATGAAGCAGTCAGAAAGCAGCTTTTAAACTCTGCCGACGTTGCATTCCTCTGCCTGCCGGACGGTGCCGCAATCAACGCGGTTTCAATGGTAGAAAACCCCGAAACGGTTATAATAGACGCCTCCACCGCCCACAGAACCGCCCCCGGTTGGGTCTACGGCTTTGCGGAGCTTTCGCCCTCGCAGGAGGAAGCAATAAGATCTGCCAGAAGAATTGCCAACCCCGGCTGCCACGCAAGCGGATTTATCGCGCTTGTATATCCTCTTATAGAGGCAGGAATTATAAAAAAAGATATCGGGCTGAGCTGCTATTCGCTGACAGGTTACAGCGGCGGCGGAAAAAAGATGATAGCGCAGTATGCCGAAGAAGCTAAAAACCCCATGTTCTGCGCGCCAAGGCAATACGGCTTGAATCAGCAGCATAAGCACCTTAAGGAGATGACCGCCTTATGCTCGCTTGAAAATCCCCCCATCTTCTGCCCGATAGTCTCAAACTTTTACAGCGGGATGGAGGTAACCGTGCCGCTGTTTGCAAAGGATGTTGCAAGCGGCTCGCCCTTAGAGGACATCAGGGAGATATACGCACAAAAGTATAACTCGGAGATTGTCAAGTACTCCCCGCTCGACGACGGCGACGGCATGATATCCGCCGCAGCACTTTCGGGCAAGGATTCTATGGAGATATCGGTGTTCGGAAACAGCGAGCGCATCATACTTACAGCAAGATATGACAACCTCGGCAAAGGAGCTTCGGGAGCGGCGATTGAAAACATGAATATCGCGCTGGAGCTGGACAAAACTGCCGGTCTTGAGCTATAATGATTATAAGAATAATATAAAACAGGAGTTTTGAATATGAAGACAATACAAGGCGGCGTATGCGCGGCAAAGGGATTTACGGCAAACGGCATCCACTGCGGCATCCGCAAAAACAAATCTAAGAGGGATTTGTCCCTTATTTTCAGCGAGGTCAAGGCAAACGCCGCCTCGGTTTACACCACTAATCTTGTAAAGGGCGCGCCGCTCGTCGTAACAAAGCAGCACCTTTCCGACGGCAGGGCTCAGGCTATTATCTGCAACAGCGGCAACGCCAACACCTGCAATGCCGACGGCATTGAAATCGCAGAAAAGATGAGCAAAATCTGCGCGGACGCTTTAAATATCTCCGTCAGCGACGTTGTTGTAGCTTCTACCGGTGTTATCGGACTGCCCCTAAGCGTTGAGCCTATTCAGGCAGGAATCGGCGAGCTTGTTTCGGGTCTGGGAGACAAAAGCGAATTCGCCGCCGAGGGAATTATGACCACCGACACCGTTAAAAAAGAGCTTGCAATAAGCTTTGAAATAGGCGGAGTTGAATGTAAAATAGGCGGAATTGCAAAGGGTTCGGGAATGATTCACCCCAACATGGCTACCATGCTTGTGTTCATCACCACCGACTGCGCTATCAGCTCTGCAATGCTTCAGAAAGCTCTTTCAACCGACATTCAAAGCACCTTTAACATGGTAAGCGTGGACGGCGACACCTCCACCAACGACATGGTAACCATCCTTGCAAACGGCATGGCAGGAAACAATGAAATCGTCTGCGAGGGCGAGGATTTCGACAAATTCATGCTTGCGCTGAACACGCTGACTGTATATCTCTGCAAAAAGATTGCCGGAGACGGTGAGGGTGCAACCAAGATGATTGAATGTAAGGTTACGGGTGCCGAAACTCTCACTACAGCCAAGACGGTTGCAAAATCGGTCATCTGCTCCTCACTTACAAAGGCGGCTATGTTCGGAGCGGACGCCAACTGGGGCAGGGTTTTGTGCGCGATAGGCTACAGTGGAGCCAAAGTCGATGTTACCAAGGTTGACGTTTCGTTTATCTCTTGCAAGGGCGAAATAGAGGTCTGCAAGGGCGGCGCGGGAACCCCATTTTCGGAGGACGAGGCAAAGGAAATTCTTTTGCAGGACGAAATTACGATTTCAATAAACCTTAACTCAGGAAGTGAGGAAGCCACCGCTTGGGGCTGCGACCTCACCTACGATTACGTAAAGATAAACGGCGACTACCGCACCTGATACAAGTTTATCGCTATCGCAAAAAACGAAAGGAAATTCAGCTATGAAAACACCTAACGCCGACAGGGCAAGGATTCTTGTCCACGCCCTGCCTTATATAAAAAAGTACAACGGCAAAATAGTCGTAATCAAATACGGCGGCAACGCAATGATAAATGAAAAGCTTAAAGACAGCGTAATGCGGGATATAGTCCTTTTAAGCCTTATCGGGGTAAGGGTGGTGCTTGTCCACGGCGGAGGACCCGAAATAACCGAGCTTCTTTCCAAAATGGGCAAAAAAACCGAGTTTGTGGACGGTCTGCGGGTCACCGACAGGGAAACCGTTGAGGTGGCGCAGATGGTTCTCGCCGGAAAAATCAATAAAAGCCTTGTAAATCTTATAGAGTGCCGCGGCGGAAAGTCGATAGGTCTTTCCGGAATCGACGGTCATATGATTAAAGCAAAGGTAAAAGACGAGCGTCTGGGATATGTGGGAAGCATCACGGACATCGACCCCACGCCGATTACCGACGTTTTAGAAAAGGGGTACATTCCGGTTGTCTCCACCTTGGGATGCGACGACGAAGGCAATGTTTACAACATCAACGCCGACACTGCCGCCGCCAAGATTGCGGGGGCTTTAAAGGCGGAAAGTCTTATCTCGCTGACCGACACCCCCGGTATCTTAGCCGACAAGAACAATCCCGAAAGCCTTATTTCGCACATCACAGTGGAGGAAACCAAGGTGCTTATAGCCGACGGCACCATATCAGACGGCATGATTCCCAAGGTGGAATGCTGCACCGGAGCCATTAAGGACGGCGTTAAAAAGGTATTCATTATCGACGGCAGGATTCCCCACTCGCTTTTGATAGAGACGCTTACAGACGAGGGCATTGGAACCATGTTTGAAGAAAAATCCGAGGAGCTACAGAACGAGGGGGACTCAGACTGATGAACACATTTGAGCTTGATAAAAAATACGTTGCACCCACCTACGCCCGCTTTCCGATAGAGATAGTAAGCGGCAAAGGCTCGATAGCAGTCGGCTCGGACGGCAAAGAGTATATCGACATGGGTTCGGGGATCGGAGTAAACAGCTTCGGCTTCTGCGACAATGAGTGGATAGCGGCTGTGACAAAGCAGCTAAACGCCTTCCAGCACACCTCTAACCTTTACTACAGCAACCCATGCGCACATCTTGCCGAGCTTTTATGCCAAAAGACCGGACTTAAAAAGGTGTTTTTCTCCAATTCAGGGGCGGAAGCCAACGAGTGTGCAATAAAGGCGGCGAGAAAGTACGGCGCTCAGATTCACGGCAGCGACTGCCATACCATAATAACGCTTAAAAACAGCTTCCACGGCAGAACGCTTACTACTCTTGCCGCAACCGGTCAGGAGGCTTTTCATCAGCATTTTCTGCCGCTTACCGAGGGCTTTGTTCACTGCGAACCAAACGCCGAAGATCTTCGGGCGGCAATTGATGCAAACAACGTCTGCGCGATTATGTTTGAGGTGATTCGCGGAGAGGGCGGAGTTCTGCCGCTGGATGCGGAGTTTGTCAAGGCTATGTCGGATATCGCCGCGGAAAAGAACATTCTTCTCATAGCCGACGAGGTTCAGACCGGAAACGGTCGCACCGGCAAGCTTTACGGCTACATGAATTACAACCTCCAGCCGGACATAGTCACCACGGCAAAGGGCATAGGCGGAGGGCTTCCAATCGGTGTTACCATGCTGGGCGAAAAGCTTGAAGACGTATTTGCACCGGGTCTCAACGGCTCAACCTTCGGGGGGAATCCCGTTTGCTGCGCGGGTGCTATAAGCATACTTGAGCGGCTGGACGACGAATTTATGACGGAAGTCGCAAAAAAGTCGGAATACATCTTCTCGGAGCTTGGGGGCGCAAAGGGCGTTGAAGGCCTGAGCGGAATGGGGCTTATGATAGGCATAAAGGCGGAAAAGCCCGCCAAGCAAGCGGCGGTGGAATGCCTGGAAAAGGGCGTTCTGGTTCTCACCGCAAAAGATAAGATTCGACTTTTGCCGGCGCTGAATATACCGTTTGACGAGCTTAAAAAGGCTGTGCAGATTATCAAAGAGGTCTGCGCGGGATGATATAATGTATAATACCCTCCGAAAATGCTCGGAGGGTATTTCTATGCAAGGCTCTTCCCTGCTTGCTTTTTAGCTTTTCGTTTTTTGTACTCGCACGGCAGAACAATTTTTGAATCGGCGTGGAAGGCTTTGCAGGCTTCACAGTTGCCGTGTCTTGGGCAGCTTTTTCTTTTGCAGGGACAGTCTTTGTTTCCCATATTAGTCCTCCGTTTTAATTATACGATCGTGGAAATGTGCCAAGTTATATTCTGCCGCTGTCAATTATCAAAAATAAATCCGCAATTATGATTACTTTCCGTTCCGCAGATATGATAATTTCCATTTGTATATTCTTCAACAACCTCTTTCCAGAACAGACTCGCCGGAAGATTGTTTTTCCAGTAGCAGACCTCCCAATGTCCGCGATGCCTGTCGAACAGCTGCATGGCAACCTGCTTGCCTATTCCCATTCTTCGGTATTTCAGCATGACGAAAAATTCGCCGAAGCACCTTGCGTCCTTTTCATCCCGATAGTCGCAGTGGGGACAAATCAAGGCAAAGCCCGCAATCTTTCCATCGGCTCGTATAAGATAGGGGTATCTTCCATCCTCGTTCCAATAGTCGTCGATGTGATTATATCCATAATATCCGTATTCGCTGATGTCGTCATTGCTGTAAACCGAAAATTCATAGCTGTACAGCTCCATCAGCCGGACTAAAAGTGCCTTTTCGTCAACCGACATAAGGTGTAGTGTGATGTTCATATTTACTCTCCGTTTGATTCCGATTTGTCCCAAAGACAAAATACCGGCTATTCCTCGTAATGCTCGATTTCATCGGCAGGATATGCCTTCGTCCAGTGATAGGGCTGCAGCTCCTTTAACTCTACGAACTTGATTTTTTCTTCGTCGGTTGTGACGGCCACCTGAACGTCCTCGCCCCAATACCGCAGTCTCTCCTGACATATCCCACAGGACGACAATACCTTATACGGCGAATGTTCGTCGTCGCGGACAAGGCAGAGGCAGTGAGTCACCTTTTCATTGTATTTGTGAGCTTCAAGCATTGCTCCCAGCTCGATGCACACCACGGCAGAGGCGTTTGCCGTCTCAATGGAGACGCTTGTGTAATAATTTCCCTTGGAAGTGTGAACAACGCCAGCGCCGCCCCAGCCGGTGGGGTACCGCGTTTCTATCAGCTCCACAGCTCTTTTATACATTTCGTTTTCTATTTCGTAATTTCTCATAAATACCTCCGCAATTCGTATTTATCAGTCGGAAATTCAGACGTATGCCATTTTTCGCCTGTTTCTTAATGCTACAGTTGATGGCTTCTTCCTTTCAAATCATATTCCAGATACCGGTCTTCCTCAGTATCAACAAAGCTTTCTATTATCTGCTCCGCATCCGAGCATCCCATATTAAAATAGAACGCCACCGTTTCGTAAGACGATATCGCCGAGATGAAAAGCTTATCCGCTCCCATCTCCTTGGCACAGCGGCACATCTCAAAGAATAAGCTCTTCCCGATACCCTTTCGCTTCCACTCATTATCTACAAAAAGCATTGTCAGGTTGGCATATTTCTCCTGACTGCCCTCTAATACGCCGTCTATACTGGAAAATCCGATGATTTTATCATTGCAGAAGGCTCCGGCAACAAAGCCGCCGCTTTCCATTTGCTGAGCTAAGTACTTCGATATCCAGATTCTTTTGCTTTCATTCCACTCAAAAACTTCATTTGTTTTTGCAAGCTCATAATGATCATTGATTTTAACCCATTTATCGGTTATTACCTGCCTGTCTTTGAATGAATACAGCATTTCGGGGTATATGTCCGAAAGAGTTAAAAGTCTGATTGTTATAGTGTCGGTCATTTTTGGTCTCCCATATGGAATCGTATAAACAGGCACCCTATTTTTGCGATATAATCGTTATCCACGCCGGCAAAGCCGCCATAGGATTATGCTTCCAATTGTTTATATCAATCAATTCATCCGGATTCTTGCTTGTTAATTCGTCATAAGAATACCAGAACGATGCGTTTATAGCCTGCAATTCTGCCATTTCCTTAATTGCCAATCCTGCAAAAATGTTTGCATTTATCAAGTCCTCAATTCTCCAATGGCAGGATGGATATGTATCACTATATGGCTTTACTATCTGCGGCTGTTTCCATGGCTCCCCCGTGAAAGGGCGGTTAAACGGATGAACGTCATACATAACAGAATATCCGCCGCTTTTCAGCACTCTGGCAATATTTTGATACATAGTCATTAAATCCGGAATCCATGAATGTGTACCGTTTGATGTGTATACCAAATCATATGTATCACTTTTAATTTCGGACAATTCCATAGTGTTATCACATATAAACTCAATGTGGAGGTTCAGCTTATCCGCAATCACGGCGGCATTTTCCAATTGCCTTTCACTTATATCCGCAGAGGTAACATCAGCTCCCAGTAAAGCAAACGCAAAAGCTGCATGATTATCTCCGCTCGACGGCAGCAGAATTTTTTTGCCTTTAAAATCCGGCATATATTTATTCAGCAGTGAATACACCCTTGGGTGAAATGCCGTTTCGGGATGTGTGACTACTTCTTTTATTTTTTCATCAGTTCTGAGGGAGTTATACCACTGCGAATCAGAGGTGACGTTCCATCTATCCTTTACCTGCTTTAACCAGTCTTCCATATCTTTACTTTCTCCTTGTTAAAACGCTAATTTTTGTCTGAAATGAAACAATAGCGGCGCAGGAGAACATCCCACGCCGCTAAACAAAATTTATCAGAGATAGAAACTTACCAGGTTGTGTGTCCGGAGTAGCTGGACTCGATAAGGTCTGCCGAGCTTACTACCGAAAGCGTGCCGTCGCCCAAAGCCGTCGAATAGATTCTGCCTTCGGAGAAGATATACAGCATTCCGCCGGCGAGTCTTGCTCTGCCGAACTCGAAAGCATCCTCCGTTTCGTGGGACTCAATGTGTCCCGCGCGAACAAAGCCTTCAGCCGTAAGCCTGAACAGCTCATATTTGTAGCAGTAATCGTAGCCGTCAAAGTAGCCGTAGGGAACGCCTACATAGCCGTTTACTGGGTCGGTATACATTATGCTGTTGTCGCTTAAAGCCTTTGAAACGGCGCTTTCCTCGCAGACTGTTATTCCTGCGGTGCGGGTAAGGCTTTCGTCCTGTCCGGAAACTATTTTTTCAAGCTTTATTCCGCCGGAGGAAGTCTTTGTAAGGGTTACATAACCGTCTCCAAAGGCTACCAGACCGGAGGTAACGTCGATATTATCGCTGTAGTCTATCTGAACAGGACTTGCGGGATTGGTGAAGTCTGCCGCATAGTTATCGGTTCCGTTTGTTAAGAACACCTTGGAGCTTTCAAAGCTTACCTGATTTACAGCCGCCGGAACGTCGATATATGAGATAAGTGAAAGTCCGCCGTCGATACTGTCGCCAAGGGCGCTGACTCTTGTTACATAGCCGTTTTCGGTGTTTCTGAGAGTGGTTACAAACAGAGTTCCGTTGTTCTCATAAATGCCGCCGTTTACTGCGATTCCTTCTATAGAGGTCGAACCGACGAAGTGAGCAGAGCCAAATTCAAGGCTTAATCTTTCACATACGGTTTTTTCAACACCCATACCATCGGAATAGCCGAAGACATATACGGATTTATCGGTTGCTATAACCTTGCCCTCCGAGCCTAAAACTGCCTGAACCAATACAGGGCTTCCCTGAACTCCTACCGCTATTCCGCTGATAACGGTATAGTCGGTGGTGGAAATATACTCGGGAACCAGGATATTTTCAGGACGGATAAACTGCTTGATGCCGTTTACAGTGTAGCTCGGAACATAGCTTTCCAAATCGTCAACCCCGATTAAGGGCGAGCGCCTGTAATCGTCGTAATCGGTGATTACATAAACGTATCCGCCGCTTTCCTTAACATCTATCAAAGTGCCGTTCTGGCTTGTCACCATTGCGGGAACTATGCCCGAGGAGGTCACCTCGTAAATAACAACCTCTACCGATTTGGTCTTGACGGTTTCAACATTATCGGTATATATTCCGTTGACGATTCCGTCTACTATCGAATTTTCCTCGCCATAAGCGGGAATTGAAAGAGGCTCTTCGTTTATAACGGTGTACACAGCGCAGAGCTTGTCTCCCACCGCATAAGCACTGTCGAGGACTTTTGTTTCAAATATGCCCTTTTCGGGAACAGCGTCGCCTATATATTCCATCTGACCGCCGGAGGTGCTTATTACCTTTATGGTGCTGCCGTCGCGGACGAAGATATACTTGTCGGCTATTATAACGTTGTCAGGCTCCGGATTTGCCGAAAATTCGGGAAGGTCGATTCCGGAATAAACAGGGTCTTCAACCGCCGGGTTATCCACAACCGGATCAGGCGTATTCGTCTGAGTGTTGTCGGGAACAGGGGCGGTAACATCTGGAGTATCGTCCGGATTAACCGGAGGAACAGGAGTATCAACCTTGTTGGTTGAGGAATTGCCCTGCGCCTCGTTATAGGAATGCTCGATTTCCGCTATTGCGGAATCAAGAGTCTTTTTGTCGCTGTCGTCGACATAATAGGTGCGGAATATCTGGTGGAGATGGTCATAATCTCCGGCATAGGCGCTGCCTTTAACGCCGCTGTCGGCATCAAGAGCCGTGCCGGCGTCGAAATATCTCACCACGCCTAAAGCCAGCACTGCGCAGGCGGCAACCGAAGCCACCGCTCTGTAAACGGTTGTAAGCTTTTTAACCGGTCTGCGGCTGTTGGTCTTGATATTGGTCTTTTTAGTCTCGTAAGATTCTATCTTGGAAGCAGCCGTGCCGACCTTTATTTCCGAGCGCTTTAACTCGGCGGAAACATTTGCATCAAGCATAAGCTTGATATTTTCCGGACTCAGCCTTTCCGGAACAGGAAGACTTGAAAACAGCTCCGCATAAACATTCTGTCTTGAATTCTTATCCATTTGCATTGCCATAGCACGACCTCCTTTCCTTGAAATCTACGATAGTCATTTATAAATAAAACGTATTGTCTTAAAATCTTTAAAGCTCGCCTTCCTCAATCAGCTTGCGCAGCTTTGCCTTGCCTCTTGAAAGGTAGGTTCGCACGGTTGCCGAGTTGATTCCGGTGATTTTGGATATTTCCTCACTGGTGTAGCCGTAAATAGCGCTCAGCGAGAAGCACATTTTTTCGTTGTGGGTTAGGCTTTCGATATGGTCCAAAAGCTCAATACCCTCGTATTTGGATTCGGTTACGGGAATATCCTGCTCCCTGTCGTCGTCATCATCTGAATAGATTGAAGACATCGAGGTTACATATTCCCTCTGATTGATATACTCCGCCTGCTTGCGCTTTATCTTTGCCGTTAAAATCCTTATCATCCAGCCCTTAAAAGCGTCTTCATTGCGAAGATTTTTTATGCCTGAGAATGCGTCCAGAACCGCGTCGCTCACAGCGTCGGCAGCGTCCTCACTGTTGTTGAGGTTGCACAGGGCATAATAGTAAAGCTCTTTATATATAGCGGAATAAAGCTCGGCGAAAGCCGCGCTGTCTCCTTTTTTTGCCTTTGCCACAAGCTCTGAAAAGCCTGAATTCATTCTCTCACCTCGAGTCGCCGCACTTAACATACATAAAGACGCAATATGAATACGCGCGCCGTCTCAAGGCTTCTGTATATTAAGTGTCAAAAACATACGGTTTTGTTGCAGCTTCCTTAAAAAAATTCAAGGAAATTATTGCGCAATCTTTAGGTAAAATCTGCGCAAAATCCAACAAAATCCCGCAAAAATCTAAAATTTAATGTCAACGTCCGCAATATACGGCATTATGCCCTAAGGCTGCACACAATCGCATCCTATAATAACAGGAAAAGACTTCGCGCAAACGCAAAGTCAATCCCCATAAAGGGCTTTTATGGTTGGTGCGTCTCATACACCAGTTTATTATACCATTAATTTCGGCGGAATACAAGAGAGAAAGACAAAAAAACGTTAAATACAATACAAATTATAGGATTCATTAACTAATTTCTGCTTTTGCTTTGCGAAAGCGAATAGGATTTTCCGTGGAAAATCGGTTTCCACTCGGCTTTTGCAAATATCGCGCCTATGGAAATAGGCAGATATGTAAACATGAACAATGGGAAGGTAAAGGTATACAATATCTTTTTAGCCGCCGGCGCGTCTATTCTTCCCCACTCGGTAAGCGTGGTGATAAGTCCGAGAATAAAGAACATAAGATATCCTTTTAATATTCCCATAACAGCCTCGAATATCAGCGCCGCAATTCCCGCTCCGCTTATAATGCTTGCTATCATCCAGATGACATTGGCAATAACTCCTGCCAGCGAAAGAACAAAAGCCGGAGTCATCGACATAAGCATGTCATAGCAGGAAAAGTTTCCGTCTATAAATGCTCCCCTTACAAGCTCGGTGCCGTGCTTGGCAAGCACCTGAAAATATCCCTTGCACCAGCGGGTTCTCTGCCTGATTGACTGGGCCATGCCGGTGGGCTGCTCGTCGTATAAAACGGCGTTTTCGCAGTAGCCTATTTTTTCTCCCTTGATAACATGGTCGGCGGTAAATTCAAGGTCTTCCGTAAGAAGATAATATTTCCAGCCGCCCATGCGTTTAACTATCTCATTAGAGAATACAAATCCGGTGCCCGAAATATTGCAGCTTGTCCCTAAAATATATCTTGCTTTATTCAAAGATTGCGATTCGCGCAGGAACCAAAGCCCATAGCCTGCCGAAATCCAGTTGTCGCCGTAGTTTTTCGAGTTGCGATATCCGGTGACTACCCTGTATCCCTGCGAGAACACCTTGTTCATCTCGTAAATATAGTCCGGCTCTAAAACGTTGTCCGCGTCGAAGACAAAATAGCCGTCGAAGGTGTTTTCGGGATAATCCTCTCCGATTCTTTTAAGAAGAAAGTCCAAAGCATAGCCCTTTCCGACAAGAGTCGGATTATTCCTTTCATATACAACAGCTCCGCAGTTTTTGGCGACGGCAGCCGTGCGGTCGGTGCAGTTGTCCGCAACGACAAAAACTGTTATCAGCTCGCCGGGATATATCTGCTTTTTGATACTTTCGATAAGCGCAGCTATAACAGCCTCCTCGTTCCTTGCGGCTATCAGCACGGCATAGTTGTGGAGTCGGAACTCGTTTTTGCCCGCCTTGCCCCTGAACAACGCCGCAGCGGTATAAATAAACTGATAGAAATAGCAGATAAAGAACAATGCCGCTATTATACTGTTTATGATATGATAGAAAGTCATAAAAAATCCCCTCCGTACTTTTGACAAATCCGCTATGAAAGCGAAAAGATTTACTGCCTAAAGTATAGGAGGAAAAAGTTTAAGAGACAATATGGTTTTTATTAAGAAATCCTTAAAAAAACATTAAGATAATTAAGATAATCTTAATAACCGTATAGAAAAGGTAAAAACAGGCTCCCGACGGCGATAATTCCGTTCGGGAGCCGATTATGTTATTTCATAAGAACCTCGCACGCGGCGACCTTTGCCGCGGTGCAGAATATGTTTATTGCAGCTTCAAGCTCGATAAGCGAGGGGTATGTCGGCGCGATTCGTATATTTGAATCGTCGGGGTCTATGCCGTAGGGGAAAGCAGCTCCCGCCTTGGTAAGCGTTACGCCTGCGTTGCGGCAGAGCTCAACCGTCCTCTTTGCCGTACCCTTAGGACCGTTGAAGGAGACGAAATAGCCGCCCTTGGGGTTGCTCCACTGACCTATCGAGTAGGGCTTAAGCTCTCTTTCAAGGGTTTCAAGCACTATATCAAACTTGGGCTTGATTATTGCGCGGTGCTTTTTCATATGCTCCAGAATACCGTCGAAGTCCTTGAAGAATCTTGCATGGCGGAGCTGATTCAGCTTATCATATCCTATAATCTGGAAGGACATCTGATCCTTCATAAATTCTATGTTTTCCTCGCTTGCGCCTATCGCCGCGATTCCTCCGCCCGGGAAGGATATCTTAGAGGTGGAAGCAAAGATAAGCGGCATATCCTGCTTGCCGGACTTTTTGCACTCTTCCAAAATATTTAAGATGTTCGCGCGCTCGTCGGTAAGATCGTGGACGCAGTAGGCATCGTCCCAGTATATTCTGAAATCGGGGGCTTTGGGATTCAGGTTTGCAAATCTTTTAATAACCTCGTCGGAATAAACCACGCCGGTGGGATTTGCGTATCTCGGAACGCACCAGATTCCCTTTATGTCCTCGTCTTCAGAGACAAGTCTCTCTATCATGTCCATATCGGGACCGTCTTCGTGCATGGGAATGGTTATCATCTCCATGCCAAAGGCTTCGCAGATGGCAAAATGCCTGTCGTATCCGGGGGCCGGGCAAAGCCACTTTACTTTATCGCACTTGCACCACGGCTTGGGACTTCCCTTTACTCCTAAAAGCATTGCGCGCGCGATGGTATCGTACATAAGCTGAAGGCTTGAATTTCCGCCGATGATTATTTCATATCTTCCTACTCCTATCATCGGCATAAACAAACGCTTAGCCTCGTAAATGCCGTCCAGCACGCCGTAGTTGCGGCAGTCTACGCCGGTTTCGGAGATATGGTCGCCGTCTAAGCAGTGGGTCAGCATATCGTTTGTAAGATCAAGCTGCTCAGGTCCGGGCTTTCCTCTTGACATATCAAGCTTTAAGCCCTTTGCCTTATATTCTGCAAGCTTTGCCGTTTCCTTATTATAAAGCGCGGCAAGCTGTTCCTGTGAGAAATCCAAGATATTCACTTTAAAGCCCTCCGATTTTATCGCATAATACATTCGTTAATATATTATATTACCAACGCCACAAAAATGCAAGTTGTTTTTTCATTTCCTGCAAAATTACTCCTTTATGCACTATTTTCAAGCCGAAAAACGCAAAAATATAACCAAAGTAACTATAAAAAATTCAAATCACGGTACAATATTATATTTTCTATGATTTGATAGGCTTTGCGAAAATTTTATGCTTTACAACCGGAGGAATATATGCTAAAATTGTAGTAATACGTCGAAATCAACCCCCGCGTTGTCACGAAAGGAATACATATTATGGCAGATATCTTAAATCAGGCTTCCGAAAAGCAGGAGCTTAGCATACCCGATGAAACTTCAACCCACGCTGCGGTCTTGGAAGAAGTAACCGAGATGTATCGCAAAACGGCTGAAAAGCGTTCGGGCGAGCTTATAAAGGGCTACAAAACCATCACCGCAATACTCTGCGGAGTAATTATAGTTCTTGCGGTTACAATAGGAGTGCTGGCGTTCGGCTGGTATCACGAGCAGGGAACAATCGTCCCCACGGTGGAGACGGTTGAGGTCATAAAGGAGATAGAGGTGCCGAAATTCACCGCGATTGACCCATCAAACGAGTACTCGCACGAGCTTTCGCCGGACAGCTTTCTTTTAAACGACTCTGCCTACGGTCCGATATGGATGCCGGCTTTGGCAAGCGTCCCCAAAAACAATTACGACCCCGAAAAGTTTATCAAAGACCCCGACACCGCAGTTGTCTCCTACGCCGACGACAGCGTTAAAACCTACCGCGGAATAGACGTTTCGGTTTATCAGGGCGACATCAACTGGGACGAGGTTAAGGCTTCGGGCGTTGACTACGTTATAATCCGCTGCGGATTCCGCGGATATGTCACCGGCTCCGTAAACGAGGACGCCAACTTTAAGCGCAACCTTGAAGGCGCAAAGGCGGCGGGGCTTCAGGTGGGAGTATACTTCTTCTCGCAGGCACTTACCGTTGACGAAGCCTTGGAGGAAGCGGAGTTCTGCATAGAGCTGCTGGACGGCTGTGAGCTTGAATACCCCGTATTCTACGACTGGGAGGTTGTTATCGACAAGGACGGCGACACCCCCAGAACCGCTTACATACAGCCCGACGATCTTACAAACAACGCTCTTGTTTTCGCCGAAAGAATAAGATACGCCGGATATGTCCCCGGAATTTACACCAACAAAAAAACCGCCGTGTGGAAATACGACCTTTCAAGGCTCAACGGCATTGATATCTGGCTTGCCGAATACAACGACGTCCCATCATATTTCTACGATTTTGCAATGTGGCAGTACTCCTCTAAGGGCAGCGTTCCCGGCATTACAGGAAATGTCGATATGAACATTTCCTTCAAGGACTTCTCCACGGCAGGAAGCGCCGAACCGGACAACGTTAGGGTAAACGACAGCTTTTAAGAAATATTCTTAAAAATTTTTAAAAAAGCTATTGACAAATACAATATGTTGTGATATTATCGCTTATATAACACAAGTCATTGATTTATTTATATGTTTAATATCGAAAGGAAGTTATTATTATGAGAGTAAACGTTACAAACGGAACTTTATCACAAGAAGAAATCAACGCATATGTAAGCCGCGCGGAGAGCATTCACAAGGGCAGGCAGATCGAAGAAATGAATCTTCGGCTCGACGGCGACTATGTCGACATTGAATATCACTTTGCTCCGGCAAACTTTGAAAGAATCCGCAGAATCACCGGATATCTTGTAGGAACCCTTGACCGCTTCAACAACGCAAAGCGCGCCGAGGTTGAAGACAGAGTTAAGCATTCTGTTTCATGATTTCGCAGAGATAAGCACACCGTTTCATAAAGCCTCTTAGACAATCCCATATAACGAAAAAATCCAGCCGAGATTTGCTCACGGCTGGATTTTTTCGTTATATATCTTTATACGGAGTTTATCTGAAAGTGTCTAAGCCCTTGTCATCTGCGGGAACCCAAATGGTTATTTCCTTGGTCGGGTCGCCGATTTTGCGGGCGTATACTCTTACGATATCGTCTACGTATATTGGTGAGTAGAACTGCGCCTTCATGGTTGCAATCACTTCGCCTACTGTGGCGCCGCTGCCGCTGTAGCTGGTATTAACGGAAGAAATTTCAGCCCCTGATTCCGGCTTGATTTCAACAAGTATCTCATAGCACTCATTCAATATATTCTTATCCTCAGTCGGTTCCGACATCGCTCCAAGCTCGCCTTCAAGCTTAACACGCTCGTCGCTCATCATCCATGCGGTGAGATTTTCAATCTGTTCCTCAAAGGTTTCACCCTGCTTGGATGCCGCCGCGTCAAGCTCCAGAATTTCCTTGTCCTTTGCAAAGTATTCATCACTGTTGGCAAGCTTTGTAAGGTAATTGATTGCATAGCAGTCAACCCCTGCAATGTTAACCCTATCAGCATTTGAATTTGTAAAATGAATTGACATATTGTCCGGTTCGACATATATCTCGTCTATTTCAAAGGTTACGCCCTCTATTTCAAATGTAATATCCGGGCTGTAATGAAGCTGCCGAAGCGGTTGTGCTTCCTCCTTGGTTACGGTAAACTCGACGCAAAGCTCATCGGCATATTTAATTGAGCCGTCTGCCGAAGTCAGATCATAAAAGATTATGCGGTTAACGCCATACATTCCAAGCGCCGTAGTGCTTTCCAGGGTGATAGTATCCGATGGATTGTCAAGACCGAAGTTGATGTAATTTAAAGCGGGATAAAACGCATCAAACTCTTGCGGTTTATTGCCATGCAGAGTATACCATTTACGTCCGTCTCCGTCAATTTCCATAGGTCCCGACAAATTACCGCTGCTGTCTACGTTTAATATATGCTGCATCTTATATCCGCCGTATTTAAGACCATTTTCAAAAATGCCATCCTCATTGTGGAAGCTCACCGTGAAATCACCGTGAAATTCATTATCATCATAAAAGAGACTGTCAATCTTAACGCTATCCATCGTCAGCGTAATATTCCCCTCGGTCACCGATTCGTCTATATGTCCTATTTTATTGTCAACAAGGTTCTGCCGTCTCTCAAATATCGCCGCGATAATAGCGTCGCTGTTTGCGGCAACCGTTATAACAAGCGATATCGACAGCAAAGCTGCGGCTGCTGCTATAATGATTCTTTTTACTATCGGCTTGACCTTGTGCGAAGCCTTAACATCAGGCTCTTCCATAAGCTCTTTCACCCAGCGGTCGTTTACCCCGCCTATGGCGTTGAGCAGCTTATCGGATTCAGATTTATTCATAAGCCATTCCTTTCCGAAATATCTCCGCAAGGCGTTTATATGCTATAGCCTTTTTCTTCGAGATATTTCTTTAGATATTTTCTAAGTCTTCTTAATATCGAGGCGGCGGTATTTTTCTTGACTCCCAGCTTTTTAGACAGCACCTCAACCGGTTCCATGAGAAAGTACCTTCTCATGAAAATCTGCCTTTTATCCTTATCAATAGAAGCAAGCCATTCGTCGATAACCTCGCTCAGCTCATTTCCCTCGACAGCCTGAGCGCAAACGCTTTTATCGGGTATGCAATCCTCAAGCTCGGAAAGTGCAACAGCCATATTCTCCTGCCGCTTTGCGGTGTTCTGTTTTCTAAGCATATCCAAGGACAGATTTCTTGCAATTTTGAATAAATACGAGCCTAAGTTATCAGGCTTAACGGTTGCAACAGTCTTCCATGCGGTCATAAGAGTATCGTTAAGGCACTCCGCCGCGTCCTCCATGGAATCGGTTATCCCGAACGACAGCCGCTTGATGGCTGCGCCGTACTTTTTCTCGCTTTCGATTATTGCCGACTCTGAGCCTTGGCAATATAGCTCTATAATTTTTTCGTCCTCCAAATCGCCACCACCTTTATCTTTTTTCAAGACGTCTCACCTATTAAGACGTGAAATCTGCCCCGAAAAGTGCAGCTTGGGAAAAGTTTTTTATATTATTGTAGCCCGAAAGCCGTAATTCGTCAACAAAAAGTACTGCCGCGATATGCGACAGTACTTTTTTGGTTTTAATGGGTTATTCCGGCTTTTCGTATATCGTAACTCTTGCGCCGTCGAATTCTCTCAGCAGGTAGATTTCTAAGATTTCTTCCTCGTAGACGGGGGTTGAGAATTTAAGCTCGACAAGGGATTTAATATGGCAGTCAATAGTGCCGTCGTCGAATCTTTGACTTCCCACGTATGCGTTCTGTGTGCGGGTAATAATCTCTGCGGTACAGCCGTCGGCAAGCTTGGCATAGACTTTATAGGCATACTTTTCAAGCTCGGCTTCGTGGGAATAAATATCTTGGCTGATTTCATATCTTTCCATTGGGTCCAAATCATCTTCTTTTCTTATCGGAATCTTTATAGTAGCTGTTTCGGGATAACCCTTAACGCTAACCTTAACACCACCGTACTCGGTTGTATACTCATTAAGCTCGGTATCATAATATTCTCTTTCAACCAAGCAATCCTTTAACATTTGGTCGAGCTGTACCTTGCTGGTGTCGAAGCTGAAGCCTTCGATATATGCAGAATAATAGAAATCATGACCGAAGTAATTGACCGTATCGGTGCCGTATTCCCGAATGAAAACGGTAACTCCATACGGAGTGAATCTAATGCTTTCCAACGCCATTTCCTTGCCTTCGAGGTTAAACGTGCCGATAAGATCCCTGTATTTTTTAACGATGCCCGGCTTGTCGGACATTTTGGGAAGCTCTAATTCAAAGGCGATTTCATCAGCATATTTCACCGAGCCGTCGTAGGAGGTGACATTTTCAAACGCGAAGGTAAATTCTCCGCTGTCCAAATCAGTTCTGAACATTGCGCTTATTGTGTCGGACGGATTTTCAAGACCGTAACCCACTAAGGCTATGGATGAGTCGGGGTCGCTTCCGCGCTCCTCCGGACCGTCTATAATGCCGACGGTATCTCTGTTGGTGAAAAATCCGATATCGCCCTCCTTTATTGCAATCCGGTCAAATGTCAGACCCTTATCGAATATTCCGTTGTTATTCTTAATGGTATAGTAAACGTAATATTCGTCTCCCCATGCAACCTTATCTATTGTCAGGGTGATGTCGCCAACGGTCACGCTGTTGTCAACTTTAAGTGCGTAGGGGTCTACAAGCTCCTGCTCCCTTTGGAACAGCGACTTTATCAAATCCGCATTTGCAAAGCAGGTGACCGCCAGAGCTATGCACATAACCGCGGCGACAAGCGATACAGCCAGCCTTTTCATCGGGCGGGCGGATGAATCCTTTATCTTTTCTCTTTTATTTTCGGGACTCTCATAGCTTAAAGCACTTTCAATCATGCTGTCGCTGAGTTTTCCTATTGAATCGAGTATTCTTTGACTGTTCTTCATAATAAAACCTCCTGTCTTGTCAAACTATGTAGTCTTTAGCGGCAAGATACTCCTTTAAAGAGGTTCGCAGCCGCAAAAGCGTCGCCGCGACCGCTCCCTCGCGAATGCCCAGACTTTTTGCTATGCTTCGTGGTGTCAGAGCGGAAGTATCTGCGGATAAAAATTGCTCTCTTGTCCTCGCTGACGCTTAAAAGCCAGCTTTCTATCTCATTGGCAAGGCTGTCGTCGTCGATAATCTTGGCGTAAGCCTTTTCATCGGGAATGCACTCCTCCAGCTCCGAAAGGGCGATATGTACAGCGCCGCGCTTTTTCGCCGTCTTTTTCTTAACGCAGTTCAGCAAACAATTTCTTGCTATCCTGCAAAGATACGCCCTTAAATTCTTCGGCTTCGCTTCGGAAATGCTCTCCCACGCTTTAAGCAGGGTATCGTTAAAGCACTCCGCAGCGTCCTCCTTCGAGCCGGTTATTCTGTAGGAGAGACTTTTAAGCTCGCCGCCGTATTTAAGCTCGGTTTCTCTGAGAGCCGATTCGTCTCCTGCCAAGAAAAGTTCAATTATTCTCGCATCATCCAAGCATTTCATCTCCTTATGCTTCTATCAAAAAGGCCTTTCACTAATAAAGACAACAAGCGGCTGTATAGTATTACTCAAAAATCAAAGAAAAATCGCCGAAAGCACTGTCCGGCGATTTAATTATATAGCTATTCGTTGAGTTCCGCAAGACCCCTATCTTTGGGATAAGCACAAACGTTGTTGTATAGTTATTTGTTGATTTCCCGAAGACCCCTGTCTTCGGCGGGAATCCATATGTTTACCTCCTTAGATGGGTCGCCGATTTTGCTGGCGTATACCCTTACGATGTCGTCAACGTATATCGGTGAGGAAAATTCAGCCACGAACCCTGCGCAAACAGTATCCGGTGTCGCCGGAACCGCCCAGCCGCAGCAGGAGGTTTTCATTGAGACTACCTCTGCACCACATTCCGGCTTTAATTCAACAACAACCTCGTAGCACTCGTTGAGAAGCTTCTCATCCTCGGTGGGCTTCATTGCTGTAAGTACCTCATCATTCAATCTGCGAAGCTCCTCATCGTTTGAAGCCCATTCTGAATATTTCTCATGAACTTCCCGCTCATCATACTCGCTTTCAAGCTGTAATCCGACTTTGTTCTCCTGATCAGAATACTTTTTGACTTTTTCAAAAAATTCATCGCCGTTGGCAAGCTTTGTGAAATAGTTGATTGCACAGCATTCAACCCCGCCGATGCTGACCGAATCGCCTGCCGGATTTGACATCTCCATATACAGTCGTGTGGAGTAAAGGTCAATGCGCATTAACAAAAACTCTGTATTTTCGATTTCAAATGTCAGATTCGGTTCGTAGTAATTGATCTGCATCAAGGGCTTGGCTTCTTCCTTTGTAACCGTAAACTCAACGCAAATCTCGTCTGCATACTTGACAGAGCCGTCCGCCGAGGTAAGGTCATAAAAGATAATGCGGTTTACGCCATACATTCCGTATGACGGAGAGCTTTTCAGGGTGATAGTATCCGAGGGATCGTCAAGCCCGAAGTTGATCCGACTCAAAGCGGGATAGAACGCTTCAAACTTATCGGGCTGGTCGCCATTCAGGGTATACCATTTGCGCCCGTCTTCATCGATTTCCGAATCCGCGTGGAGCGTTCCGTTGCCGCTGTCGTCAAATATGCATTGCAGCTTATATCCGCCGTATTTCAGACCGCCTTCAAAAGCGCCGTCATTATTGTGAAAGCTGACGGTGTAGTTTGCAAAAATGTTATCGTCATCAAAGACGTTTTCAACCGTAACGCTTTCTAAAGTCAGCGTTATATTTCCCACGGTTGCCGACTCGTCTATATGCCCTATCTTATTGTCAACAAGCTTCTGCCGGCGTTCAAATATCGCCGCGATAATAGCGTCGCTGTTGGCGGCGACCGTTATAACAAGCGATATTGAAAGCATAGCTGCTGCGGCAAGCATAACAATCCGCTTTATGCTCTTTTTCGGCTTTGAAAGCTTGGGATTCTCGGCATATGCTTCCTCGATATAGCTGTCCTTAAGTTTTCCTATTGCATTAAAAAGCTTTTCGTTTTTATCAGTCATAATTTACTCCTTTCCAAGACAAGCAGCCGCCTAAACGGCATAGCCCTTGCCTTCGAGATATTCTTTAAGGGAGCATCTCAGCCTTGAAAGCGTTACTCGAAGGCTGCCCTCGTTGACACCAAGGCTTTTCGCGATTTCCCTTGCAGTCTCCATCTTAAAATATCTGCGGACAAATATTACCCGCTTCTCCTTTTCTATGCCTTCAAGCCAGCGGTTGATTTCCTCGGCAAGGGTGTTTTCGTCGATGACCTCAAAGAAATCGCCCGCACCCAATGCGGTAACGTCAGGCAGACAGTCGCCCAGCTCTTCAAGAGCAACGCTTACCGCACACCGCTTTTGAGTCTTTCGCTTCTTAAGACAGTCAAGCGAAATGTTCCTTGTAACCTTGGCAAGATATGCCCGCAGACTGTCCGGTCTGACAGAACCGACCGTTTTCCACGCCTGCATAAGGGCGTCGTTAAGACATTCCGCACTGTCGCCCTCAGAACCTGTTATTCTAAAGGAAAGCTTTTTCAGCTCATCGCCGTATTTTTTCTCCGTCTCCCTAAGGGCGGCTTCGTCACCGACTATGTAAAGCTGAATTATTTTTTCGTCCTCCAAGCTATCATCTCCCACACTTTAATAAAGACGTCTTCACCTATTATGACGACAAAACACACTGCCGTGTAACACTTTTTAATATTTTAGCTTATTTTTTCTGAACGGTCAATAAAAATACCGGCGCAGAATCACGCAAAGCGGTCTGCACCGGTATTTTTGTAGATAAAACTATGTTTCAATAGCAAAATTAAAAAAGTTTTCGATCCAGCCTTTTTCAAAAGGCTGGCGAGGGTCAAGGGGCGAGAAGCCCTTGCAGGGTCTTGGGGCAGCGCCTCCTCTTAAACAAAAGTTGGGCGTTTCCGTCCTGCAATTGCAGACAATAGTGCGGCATATGCAGTAACTTGCATATCAACAAACTAACCGCCAACGACGGAGGAAAGGCACTGTGCGGCGGCAAACAAAAGTACGACGATTACAAATGATATGCCGCCGTCTCTCC
>USEH01000014.1 GCA_900553675.1 uncultured Ruminococcus sp.
GTTCATCCCGGCGGCGTTCAGGTTGGTGCCGAAAAGTGCTACCGCGTCGCTGTATGCCTTGAACGCACCGATGAATCCCGTTATCACAAGGTAGAATATCATCGGGGATATCATAGGCAGCGTTATCTTTGTGAAAATGCGCCAGCGCGGAGTTCCGTCAATTCTCGCGGCGTTGTAGTAGTCCTGCTTTACGGAAGCCAGCGCGCTTGTTAAAATAAGTATCTTAAACGGCATGACTACCCATATTATGTAGAAGCACAAAACAAACATTTTCGCAGGATACGGTCCTGAAATGAAATCTATAGCCTCGCCGCCGAACAGCTTTATTATCAGGTTTACAAGACCGTCGGTGTAGGCGGTTTTCTTAAACAGTATCATAAATACCAGACCGACCGCCAGGGTGTTAGTAACATACGGCAGAAAGTAAACCGTCTGAAACAGCTTGCGCAAAGGCTTTATCGAGCTTAATCCCAAAGATATCAGCAATGAAAGCCCTGTAGATACCGGCACTGTCACGGCGACCATGATAAGAGTATTTTTTACCGCCTGCAAAAAGTAGGGGTCGTGCAGGATGTAGTCGAAGTTGTATAGCCCCGTTCCGAAATAGCTCTGCGAAGCGGAATTGTAGCCCTCTTCAAACGAATAGATAAAAACGTCGATAAGCGGGTA
Source organism: uncultured Ruminococcus sp. (assembly GCA_900553675.1). GTDB lineage: Bacteria > Bacillota > Clostridia > Oscillospirales > Ruminococcaceae > Faeciplasma. The sequence continues at coordinate 670 of USEH01000014.1, forward strand.
TACCATGAAAAAGCCAAGAAACAGTATGGCAGGTGCAAGGTATAGCCAGGCTTTGTAGTTGTTCTTTTCCATATTTTCAGCAAGACCTTTCTTTAAAAAGGATATATTAAGCTAATTATAGCCACGAACGCGGCATTTGTCAATAAATAGCTGCTTAAAAATCGGGAATAAACGCTTGCCTGAGAATAAGCAGCATACACCGCTTGACAAATCTCAGCTGTTCATTTATACTAAAATAGTAATTTGTCGTTGGTACCGGCAAAAATCTATAGGAAAGCAGATATAAATTGAAAAAGCAAAAAACAAAAACCGAAAATCTTCACGCAGGTCACAGAAGCAGAATGAGGGATCAGTATATGACTGCGGAACTGGCATATTGCAGCGATCTTCACTTGCTTGAAATGCTTCTGTTTTATGCAATTCCAAGGGTGGATACAAACGATATCGCCCACTTGCTTCTGAATAAATTTAAGAACATAAACGGCGTGATTGAGGCAGACAAAAAGGATTTTATAAGCGTTCCGGGAGTAGGTGAAAATACATGGCTTCTTATACAATCCATAAGAAAGTTGTCGGATGAATCGGTTTTGGGAAGGAAAGATGTAGTTAATCTTTCCGACAAAAAAGTTCTTTTTGATTTCTTCTATTCCTTGTCATATTCCGCGGTGAACGAATACATGGACGTTGTGTTTCTGAACAACAGTATGGATGTTATAAGTCATTACAGATACAAATGCAGTGATGAAGAGCCGTTCAATCCTTCAAAGGTTTTCGACCGTGATTTTAATATCTGCGAAAAATTCTGCGTTTGCGCACACACCAAGCCAAATTCCGACCCGGTGCCGGATAGGAACGATTTAAAGCTTGCATATGAAATCGCCTCATTGCTTTCACAGCAGTCGATAGAGCTAAAAGACTTTCTGATAATCGGCAGGGGCGAAGTTCGCTCTGCCATAAACTGCCGGATCGCTGATCAATAATTCAAGGACGGTTGCAGCAAATCCGAACGGTTTATTTACGTAATCTTTATACAAATTTTACTTAATGGTGCCAGAATTGCATGCCAAAAACTCGGGCAAGATGAAAAAATGCCGCTGTTTTTGGCTTTTTTATTAAAAAGCGGTTGACTTTATCGATTAAAAGCGTTATAATGTCTTAGTATTCTGAGAAGGACAAATTTTCAGCTGATACAAAATATACAATGCGATATATTATATTGTGCGTATCGCGATATGTACATATCGCAAAGAAAGGTGAAAAACATGAAAAAAGTAATATCATTACTGCTTGCTACGCTTATGATGCTAACGCTGGTATCCTGCGGCGACACTGCTGCCGATGAAGACAAGGTTTATGAAATAGGCATCTGTCAGCTTGTTCAGCATCCCGCTTTAGACGAAGCTACCAAGGGCTTTAAAGACGCTCTTACCGAAAAGCTTGGCGACAAGGTTAAGTTCGACGAGCAGAACGCTTCCGGCGAAGCCACCAACTGCACCACCATCACCTCCAAGTTCGTATCCGACAAGGTTGACCTTATCATGGCAAACGCTACCGACGCTTTGGCAGCCGCTTCTCAGGCAACCGCAGATATCCCGATAGTTGCAACATCCATCACCGACTATGCAACCGCTTTGGGCATCTCCGACTGGACAGGTAAAACCGGCTTTAACGTTACCGGCACCGCAGACCTTGCTCCCTTGGCCGAACAGGCTGCAATGCTTAAGGAGCTTGTCCCCGATGCAAAGAATGTCGGTATTCTTTACTGCTCTGCCGAAAAGAATTCCAAGTATCAGGCAGACGTTATCACCAAAGAGTTTGAGGCTCTGGGCATGACCGTTAAGGTTTACACCTTTGTCGACACCAACGACGTTACCGCCGTTACCCAGCAGATGGTTACCGACGCCTGCGACGCTATATTCGTTCCTACCGACAACACCGCCGCTTCCAACACCGAGGCTATCAACAATGTTCTTGAGCCTGCAAAGATTCCCGTAATCGCCGGCGAAGAGGGCATATGCAAGGGCTGCGGAATCGCAACTCTCTCCATCAGCTACTATGATATCGGCTACAAGGCTGGCGAGATGGCTTATGAAATTCTTGTAAACGGCAAGGATCCCGCAGACATGGAAATCGAGTATGCTAAAGAGCTTACCAAGAAGTACATGGCTGACAGAGCCGCAGCGGCTGGTATTACCATCCCCGAGGGCTACGAGCCTATTGCCTGATAAGCAAGACAAAAAACATGATTCTGCAAAAGCGGTAATCCATAAAAATTACCGCTTTTTGCGTATTTATCGGAAAGGTCAATTGATATGCTGGAATTTTTACAGTCCCTGCCTTCACCTATTGCCCAGGGAATGATTTGGGGAATAATGGCTATAGGCGTTTACATAACCTATAAGATTCTCGACTTTGCAGACCTGACTGTTGATGGCTCATTGGGAACGGGTGGAGCGGTATTGGTTGTTCTCACCACCGTTAAAGGCGTTAATATTTACGTTGCGCTTATAATAGCATTTCTTGCCGGATGCCTTGCAGGGCTTGCGACCGGTCTTTTGCACACAAAGTTCGGAATCCCCGCAATTCTTTCGGGAATACTTACTCAGCTTGCGCTGTATTCCATCAACTTAGGCATAATGGGAGGACGTGCAAACACCACCATCAGCTGGAGAAACTTCGACCTTATCGTTTCTTCAAAGACTGATCAGCTCGGCTTTACCATACTTAAATGTCTTATTATCGTCGGCGTGATTATCGCTGTGCTTTACTGGTTTTTCGGCACCGAGCTTGGAAGATCCATCCGCGCGACCGGCTGCAACCAGACTATGGCTCGCGCAAATGGCATCAACACCGACTCTACCAAGATAATAGGACTTGTAATTTCAAATGGAATAGTCGCCCTTTCCGGCGGACTTTTAGCCCAGTTCAGCGGAAGTGCCGACATCAACATGGGCAGAGGCGCAATCGTTATCGGTCTGGCGGCTGTAATTATCGGCGAGGTTATATTCGGCAAGCTGTTTGCAAGCTTTGTTTTAAGGCTAATGTCTGCCGTAATCGGCGGCATCATTTACTATATTGTTATTGCTATAGTTTTAAAGCTCGGTCTGAACGCAAACAACCTTAAACTGTTCTCGGCTGTTTTCGTCGCCATATTCCTGGCTATCCCATATTGGAAGTCTAAGATTTCCTTAAGCAAGCCGCTTGCAAAGAAGGAGGTCGAAAAGAATGCTTAAAATTGAAAACGTTTACAAGACCTTCAACCCGGGCACCATCAACGAAAAGAATGCGCTTCAGGGAATCAGCCTCACGCTTAACAAGGGCGATTTCGTAACCGTCATTGGCGGAAACGGCGCAGGAAAGTCAACGCTTTTAAACATGATAACCGGCGTTTATCCTGTTGACAGTGGCAAGATTATCATTGACGGCGTTGACGTCACCAAAATGCCCGACTACAAGCGTGCAAAATACTTTGGCAGAGTCTTTCAGGACCCGATGATGGGAACTGCCGCTGATATGCAGATAGAGGAAAACCTCGCTCTTGCCTACAGGCGCGGCAAGAAAATGACTCTTATGCCCGGCATAACAGCCAAGGAGCGCGCTCGCTACAAGGAGCTTTTAGCCATGCTGGATTTAGGTCTTGAGGACAGACTTACCTCCAAGGTCGGACTTCTTTCGGGCGGTCAGCGTCAGGCTATAACCCTTCTTATGGCTACTTTGCAGAATCCTAAGCTGTTAATGCTTGATGAACATACCGCCGCTTTGGACCCTCAGACAGCTTCAAAGGTGCTGTCGCTCACCGACAAGCTTGTAAACGACGGCGGAATAACCACCCTTATGATAACACACAACATGCGCGATGCCATAACCTACGGCAACCGCCTTATTATGATGAACAAGGGTGAGATAGTGTTTGACATATCGGGCGAGGCAAAGCACAAGCTCACCATTGAGGAGCTTATAAAGAAATTCTCGGAAGCCTCAAACGAAATGCCCAGCGACCGCACATTATTGCAGGACTAACATAATATCATCGCTCGTCGGTATTTTCGGCGGGCGATTTTGTTATATTCCCGATTTGTAAGCTAAGCTGTATTGCAAAACAGTTGACAGCATTTTTACGTGATGATATAATATTTATAGTATGTTGTGAAAGGTGAAATCCATGATGTCGGGTGCATGCGAATACAGTATTTGCGAAAGAGAAAAGCATATAGAAAATCCGTCAAAGCGGATTACGTTATTTGAAGCGCTTATGATTGCTTCGGCGGCAGTTATTTTTATTGCCTGCTTTGCCTCTGCTTTAGTCGGCACGGATAGATACCTTGATATGCAATCGAGACACGGCAGCTACGGCTTTATATCCTCCGAGCAGCCTGACGTTTCGGCAATTAATTCCGCCGACAGGGAAGAGCTGATGAAAATAAGCGGCATAGGCGACAAAAGAGCAGAGCTGATAATGGATTTCCGCGATGCTATGGGCGGCTTTACCGACGTTCGTCAGATAATGTATCTTGACGGAATAGGTGAAAAGCTGTTTTCAAATATCCTTGAGCATTTTTATTCCGGATACCGCATTGAAAACGAAAGTATTGTCAAAGCGCGGTAGAATTGCTCAAAAAGCGGCGCAATTCCGGCTCCGGACTGCATATAATATCACAAAAACACATCGGCACAGTGGAAAAACCATTGTGCTGTTTTTTTGTCCTGTAGTAAAATGCTTATAAAAAGGAGGAATCGAAAAATGTCAAAAACATATGCTTACATAAGGGTGTCTACAAAAGACCAGAACGAGGAACGCCAGCGCCTTGCCATGGTGGAATTCGGAGTGCTGGAGAAGAATGTTATTTCGGATAAGCTTTCGGGAAAGGACTTTGAGCGTCCCGGATATAAGCGGCTTATGCGCAAGCTTAAGGCGGGCGATATTCTTGTAGTCAAAAGCATCGACCGTCTGGGCAGGAATTACGATGAAATTTTGGAACAGTGGCGGATAATAACCAAGGAAAAATCAGCCGCAATAGTGGTTTTGGATATGCCCCTGCTCGACACCCGCCAGGGCAAGGATCTCACCGGCTCGCTGATTTCGGATATAGTCTTACAGCTTTTAAGCTATGTAGCCGAAACCGAGCGCGAGCTGATACGACAGCGTCAGGTTGAGGGGATAGCTGCTGCCAAGGCTATGGGCAGAAAGCTTGGCAGACCGTTTATGGAGCGTTCGGAGGAATTTGAAAGCGTAAGGGCAGAGTGGCAGCAGGGCAGAATATCCGCGCGGGAGGCTTCACGCAGGATAGGTGTATCACATGTAACTTTTTTGAAATGGGTAAGAAGCGAGGCATGAAGGGCAGCGTGAAAGTGTCGGAAAGGCTGTGCCGGCTTGCTTCGGAGGGTAATTTTCAGTTGTGAAATTATACAGTTTTCGTTCTGCACATTTTGGCGTAATCAATAAAAACTAGCATATAATTTAAGTATTTTTAGCTATTACGTTGACTTTATAATTTGACTGTGGTATTATTATTTTGCACAATTATGCAGTGGAATAAACAGTACTGAGATTTTTGGTGCATGGTTTATGGTACTGCTGATTGTTTTCACAGCAAACCCGCGGATTTTCAACAAGAAGCTCGCAGAAGTGGTTTTATGATGTGTATATTAGTTATAAATCAAACGTTGAGGGAGAAATGAGTCAATGAGAAAAATGGATTCAATTTTGACGAGAATGAGTTTTGGCAAAATTGCAAAGTGAGTTTTCAGTCTGCTCGTTGTTCTGGTAACGGCGGCTAACACTCTTGCGATTCCTGTTTCAGCGGTGTTTGACGGTATGCCCATATGCGGAATGCAGGAGCATACCCATTCTGACGCTTGCTATACCGCAAACAGCACTGTTGTCTGCGGATCAGAGGAATCTGCGGAGCATACCCATAGTGAAGGATGCTACCTTTCAGAATCTGTTCTTAGCTGTCAGGTTCCGGAGCATACCCACACTCCGGTCTGCTATTTGCAGCAGCCTGCTGGAAACGATATAGGGGGTGGAATCGAATTCTGATTCTGTTGATAATTCCCAGAACGTTCCGGCAGAGAGCGACCCCTCTCAAAATGTACCGTCAGAAGATAATCCTTCGCAGGACGTACCGGCACAGGATAACCCCACACAGGATGTTCCCTCAGAGAACGACCCTGCGCAGGATGTCCCCACAGAGGATGATCCCACGCAGGAAGATCCCACAGTAAACGATCCGGCTGTAGATGATCCCACAGTAAACGATCCTGCCGTAGATGACCCTGCCATTAACGAAGGCGAGGCATTTGTTGACTTCGACGGCGTTATGCTCTTTACACTTGAAAGGGCAGTCAGCAGCGGCGTTGATTATACCATTGCGGTTTCACCGTCGGGTATGCACAGACTTACTATAAATAGCGCACCGAACGGAGTTATCCCCGAAAACTTTATATCAATGTCCGAATTTAACTCATACAGGAATACTATAAGCGAAATAGTTATCGCTCCGTCTGTAACCCAAATAGGCAAGGCGGCTTTCCGCAACATGCTTAATCTTAGTACGGTAACAGTCCGCGCGAACGGCGGCATAGCCCCCGCTTTGCAGGTGATAGGTCAGGAGGCTTTTGCCGGCTGTTCGATTCTTCGGAGCATTAATCTTGAAGCCTGCACAAACCTTACAACCATCGAAGGCGACTCCGTTGATAAAAATTATGCGACAAGCGGTGCATTTACCCGCTCAGGGCTTTACAGCGTCACCATTCCTGCATCTGTTACCAATATAGGAGCGGGCGCGTTTTACGGCTGCCCTGCTTTGCAGAATGTTAATTTTGAACCCAACGTCAACGATATGACCCTCGGCTCGCATATCTTTTCAAACTGTGTAGTTTTGCAGAACATAAATCTTGAAAATCTCAAGGGCAACATAACAACGGTTCCTTCGACCGACCAGACTTATGGTGAGACCGGCTCTGCAATGCTTTCACACTGCACTTCACTGACGTCGGTTATAATGCCTCATGGCTTCGGATTTAACGGAACCACTATTCAAAACATTTGCTACGACTGCTCAAATTTGAAGAACATAGAATTTGAGCGCAATGAAAACATAACAACTACGAACCAGATACTAAAATTTGTAAATGCCGAATCGAGCGGACCTAAGCTGGATGTTGTAGATTTAACTCCGCTTGTTAATCTGAAAACCATTGAGAAGCAGAGCATAAGAATCAACACAAATCTTTTGAAGCTGCCGGAGTCAGTTACCGAGATTGGCTTAGAGGCTTTCGCTGACTGCGATATTTTAGATATTGACTTCGGAGAAAACCCCAGTATCGAAGTAATAGGCAACAACTCTTTTAGTAAGAGCAGATTCAGCGTTATAGATTTATCCAAGGCGACTAAGCTCACCACTGTTAAAGACCATGCATTTTATGAGTGCAGGAATTTAAGAAAGGTGATTTTCCCTATAACTGCTCATCGTTTGGATTTATGGGATGAGATGTTTGTAAATTCTTCCGTTGAGCAAATCTATTTCAATGCTGTGGAAGCTCACGCCTATACGGGATCGATTGGCTTCCCATACGATCATGAAGTAGAAATAGTGTTTGGAAATAACACCGAAACCATAGATAACAGATTACTCAGGAGTCTTAGTTCTGTTACATACAAATTAAGGTTTGCTCCCAACACAACCTTCACCGTTAATCCTTCTAATTCTGATTCTTACGAGCCTACATACGCCGATTGCGATCTGCCATTCGACGAAGAGGGCGGAAAATACTGGGCTGACAGCTTCGGAAACGTTTACAAGATTCTTAACGATACTACTTACGAATTGGTATACGCAGATAAAAGCAATGCCGGAGAATGTGTTATAGATGAAAGAACCACCCGCATCCGCTCCAATGCTTTCAGCGGCTGCAAATACAGCAGCATTGCGTTCACATCTACCGATAAGATTACATATATAGGCGAGGGCGCTTTTGCAAACTGCCGCAGCCTAAGTAAAATATCGAATACTTCCGCTGCAACATCAATCACGACTCCATATACAGTCGAGCAGGTTCAGGGCTTCTTTGCAAACGCTCATCTCACTGAGGAAACTATATACAATCTTTTCACAAATACCTCTTTGCGCCCGGATTCGGAATCTGGTAATACCGGAAGTGACTTCGGCAGCTACACCAAGGATACAGATAATTCTTTGAAGTTGTTTAAATCTGACTTGTCCAATGTTGACTTGGCTTCGTTCAGCATTGATAAAAAAGAACTGCTTACCGGTGAAAACGCAACGCTTACAATAAATTCTGGCAGTCCAATTAACGGTTATACATACCGTATGTATGTAAGATGTAGCGACGGCTATAATGCCGATAAACTTTCAACATTTAAATTTGTACCATTAGAAGGAGCAGACGGAATATACTACCGTGATATCACGGAGAGCATCGGCGAAACGGGCTCACAAACCGTAAGCCTCACCATTGATAATACTAAGGCTCCCGGCAAGCTTCAATTCTGGGCAGCTGCAATTAAAAAAACAGATATTGAGGGAAACCCCTATTTGCTGTTGTATCCGGTTACCGATGATGAAATTACCGGATATGCCGGCGCAACTACAACAGGCGAATATTTTGAAGTGGAATGGAAAGTCAAGCCGCGCGATTTTAATGTATCGAAAAGTCGCGATGACTCAGCAGCACCAAGTGTTGCCGCCTGCAAGATAAACGGCAAAACCGAAAAGACGATTGCCAACTTACACTACAGAATACAGTCCACAAAGGCAACTGACGCCGGTGATGATCCCGGCAAGAATAACTATGGCTCGGACTATGTCCTTTCGATTGACTTTACCGATACCATTACATTGCCGGAAAATGTAAGCTTCAGGGAAGATCTTTTTAACGCTTTAGATACGCTTACCGTTAAGAAACCTGAACAAAGTCAAAGTATTAGTCTTATGGTTAAGCTTGATGGCACTACTCGCGAGCTTGCAACGATTAACAATATTTCGGGCATAAACATATCAAATATCAAGGTGGAAGCAGTTTCTGGCAATAAAAAATCGCTTAAAATAAGCTGGATTGTCGGAAATAATTCTATTAATGGCGGTTTGGCACAAACCGAGATTACAAATCTTAATTTTGTTCTTAACTTCGCTGATGGTATACTTGTTTATACCCCTACCGATGGTGCTGAGAACGAAAAGATAGAAATAAACAATAAGGTTGACGCGCGCTACAGTTATTCCTTCTCTGAACCAAGGGACAAATCTGCCGAGGCTGTTGTAACTATAGATCCCGGCAGTGCTCAATTGAAGCTCGGAAAGAAGCTGATCAGTGCGCCTATGTACTTCGGCGAAAAGGCAAAGTATCAGATAACCGTTTTCAATCCGTCGGCGTATGATTACAGCGGCAATATAGTTTTGACGGATACTCTCAAAACTAATGAACAGGGTCTGGAAATCTGCCAGTATATCTCCCCCGAAAACATCGAAAATATGTTAAAGGATGATGTGTTCGGTAAGAATCTTACTGTAACAATAACCAAAGCAACTCTTGTAGAAGCCCTTACGACCAATAATAAGGTTACCTCCGTAGACGGCTCGACGCCTCTTACACTTGACTCTTCAAACACCAGTGAAGACCGCCCGCGTTATAACCAGTGCATAGATTGGACTCCTGAGCAAATACGCGAAATGCAGAGCCAAATGTCGGATCAGATGTATGCCGGCACCGGTCTTATAGAAAACAATAGCAACAAGCTTACACGAGATGCTATCATAACCATAACCAACAATCCGAATGGCAGCGGTCTTTTGATGACTGTTGATCTGGGCAGCGTACAAACGTCTGATGTCGGAGCAGCCGAGGCTAACTCTCGTCTCAGAGGAACGCCTATAGAGATACCGATACCAGACGGAACCAGCCTCAGACGGGCTCTTTCAAGTATTGAGTACGGCGGTAAGACCTATAGCTATATTGTAACTCACGCGTCGCTGTATACCTCGGAGTGGACGATAAATGATTTCAAACTTGCGGCTGGTGATGAGGTTGTTATAAGCCTGGATGCCGACGTTAAAAATACCTTCCAGAACCTCAGCTCCGACTGGGAGCAGTGGTATCAGTTTGACAAGGAGTATGCTACGCTGATTATTCAAAATACTTCCAAGTTACAGATGGACGGTGTAAGCGAGCCGTTGACTGTGGTAGCTCCCACAACGTCAACATCTGGCAGCGGATCTGATTACACCGTCAGAGTCTCACCAGATCTGATCTTGAAGAAGAGCAGCAAGGTCAACGGCAAAAATTCGGATGGCGTTGAGACTGTTTGCGTCAACAACGATATCATAGACTATACTACAACCATCAATCACCGAGGCAGCGGAACCTATGATGTTCTGCCTTTTGTTGACAATGTGTTCGGTCCTCAGGCACTGCTTATCGACCCTGCCAAGAACTCTTATCTGGAAGGATGCGGTAAACGTGAGGTAGAGGGCAAGGAATACTATATCCTCAACCCCGAAATAGGAAAAACTCATGAATATAAGAATGTCTGGATAGACGGTCGCTGCGCCGACAGCGTAATCGTTACCAAGAACGAAAAGGGTCTTATTAATACTATTATAAAGTGGTATTTCTCCGATACTCCTGCCTATGATTTTGCTTATACTTTCAATTATAAGGCTGTAGTTGTTATGGACGAGGAAGTCGATCAGGCAATACTCGGAAACTTCGTCTGGCTGAACGACAATCCTGAGCATAGACTGTATGATAAGTGCTTCAATATCGGCGTAAGCGTTACTCATGATAAGAATATTGTAACCAATATTGGCAATGCAGCAGATATTGGAGATGATGACTTTGCCGACAACCGTCTTTCTGCTATAAGCAGGGACAATACCGAGATTATCTACCGCCTTGACCTCGGACACAAGGGCTCAGCTCTGAGTGTAACCAAGGACGCCATTTTCGACGCTCTGCCGAATATATCTGGTGCACATCGGTGGACAATAAATGATATAGATTTCATGTTCATATCAGGTGCTTCCGAAGTTAAGATTAAAAATAATGGCAGCGAAGTCCCACTTAATGAATGGGTTGATTCCGCGCAGTTTGCTTCAATAAGCGAAACTGTCCCTGAAAACAGCGATCACAATTTTGCTGCTGGACAGCAGTTTATAGTCTGGAACGAGAACTTCTCGGTTGATTTTTCCATGACTCAAGAAAACGTTTATGCCTATATTTATGTTAAGCTCAAATTCCCGTCTGACGTGGATACCTACAACGCAGTATTTGACCAATACGGCTTGCAGACACTGACCAACAGCTTCTATCTGTATAATCTCCCTGCAACAGTAAGCCATATCTTCCTTGAAAAGGGCAGGGTACTGCTGCAAAAGGGCGTATATGAGATTGGAACTAATATAAAGAAGGAGAGTACCGCTCCATATAATTTAAGGTTTGGTATGTACGTTCCTGGCACGAACAGAACAAACATATCTATATCAAATTATAATGCTCATAAAGGATGCCCAATTCAGAATTTGGTTACATACTATGTAACCATTAAAAACTGCGGCAAGACCAAGCTGTATCTTCCTACAATTTATGATATAATGCCGAAGTACATGAAGTACTTAACGGTTTTAAGCTCTCCGGATGAAATCAAAACCGGTCTTAAGAAAAAAAGCTCAACATTTTTGAAAGCGGTATGCCACAGTTTGCACATCTCGATGGCACATTTGTAAATGCGAAGATTACCGCCAATAATGATGGGTATGATAGGAATGTTGTTAAGCTTACAGTTGAGCCGGGTGAGGGCGAAGACGGCAAGCTTATGCGTGAAACGGACGGCACATACAAGGATATGTATTACCTTCAGCCGGATGAATATATACAGTTCGGCATTATGGGCTATGTTACGGATGATGCTTCTGCCCATAAAGGAGCGTTTACCAACGACGTTATAATGGAGTATGTTGACTTCAATGGAGCCGGTGTTGAGATGGTCACCAAGGAGGAAGAACCTGTTATCGTTTCAAACAAAAACGGTCTTATGCCCAACGATGGCGACAGAAGGATTATTGACGATGAAGTAGTTAATAGCATTGGCAACTATATGCCAAATTATACCGGAAATCATAAGAAGAAGCCTGACGATCTGTGGCTCAGCTCCTCTGTAGACGTTGTAAGAGGTAGTGTAGTTCCTGGCATAAACAAAACCGTTTCCGGCGACAAAACAATTTATAAAGCTACTGATTCGGTCGATTGGAAAATACAAGCGATAAACAGCGGTGAAAGCTGGCTCAGCGACTATACCATTTCGGACACCATTGAATATCCTTATACTTTTAATGGAAAAGTCTGCTATTCGGTATTTGCTCCCAAACCGCTTCGTGAGGGAGAACAGTCACATCGGAATCGCACATGGCAGCCTAATGAATATATTGCCGCGTGTAAGGCAAGTGACAGCGAATATTATTTGTTTGATATAAGACCCAGCAGTGAACCGAATCAGTTTATTATATTGCCAGCAAATGGTTCAGGCTTAACTCAAACCATCACTGTAAATGATAAGCCTAAGGGTTTGACAATTCAAGCAGTGCAATTTGGAATTGACCCTTTGGGCGCGGATTCATCAATATTTGTATCTGTCACTAAAGATGAGTCAACGGGTTCCTTAACTCTCAACATTAGATTCGGCGACAAGATGTGGGCACTGCTCCCTGGCGGAGGATACGGTGTTCTTACTGTAACCACCACAAACAGTATCAACTCGCTGCCGACAATACTGGACACGAATGTTAAAAAGACTAACTTTATCAATTCCGCAATCATTTATCCTTCTGACGAGCAGAATGGGCTGGCGGATTACAATCGCGTAACAATAGGTCAGAAGGTTGCAAAATCTGAGGATTTATATGTGGGAGTCCAGAGCAACGCCGCTATAAGCGCATATGAATCATTCCCGACCACCTCGGTAATGGAAATCAATGAAACGGATAAGCCCGAAAACCGCGGTATTTCAACCGACCTCAGCGGCAATACGATTTTTGTTGACAGCACGGCAAAGAACGTTACATATACAATGACGGTTGCAAGCTATAGCGGGCTTGTTATGGAAGGTCTCGTTGTTATCAATTCACTTCCAGATAATGGCGATACGCTGATGTTCAGTGGTCAGGCAAGAAAGAGCGATTTCAAGATTTCGTTCCTTAATGACACTGCACCTGAGGTATATGTAAATGATGCGCCATATGCTGGCAGCTATATTATTGAATATAGCGACTGCACCGGAAAAGGCGATAATAACGATAATAAGTTTACAGCTGAATACTGGCAAAATGCTCCTAATGACACCAGATGGTATTCTGCTTGCAAGGATACATCCCGCTCTGTCCGTGTAAGGTTTACTGGCGATCTTCCTGAAAATGCAGAGGTAAAAATAACCTATAATGCAAAAATCGAAGCGGATGCCGGCATTGAGAATGGCAAAATCGCATGGAACAGCTTCGGATATCAGTATCATCCGGATATAAGCGCTATGACCGGAGACGATAAACCTCAGCAGACAGATGACCGTATATCTGCTGCCCCGATGGTAGTTGGCGTCAGCACGCCCAACGAGCTTACTCTTGAAAAAGTTATAGGTAACTCTGTTGCGTTCGGAAACATCGATTTCAATTTCTTTATCTATGAGGGCGAAGCCATAGATCACCAGGAGTTCACAGAAAAGGCTATAGGCAGTGCTTTATCCGGCAAAAACTTCACCTGCGCGACAGTAACCGTCCAAAAGGAAGCAAAAACAGGTAAGACGGTTTTGAACGAAATCGGAAAGAATATTTTCAAGTATACCTATGATCCAACCACCGAGAAAATGGTTGCGTCAACCAACCCATGGACTTGGGTGCCGGGAAAGAAATATACAATAGTCGAGATTGATCCTGATGGTGGTGCTGATTTTGAGCAATTTACCAACAACGGCGACAATCGCAGAACCTACACCTTTGAGTATGCGCCGGAGACGGAGGTTACCATTATCGCACGAAACCTGTATAAAACAGGCGAATTAGAAACCTATGTTTCTGTTAAAAAGGTGTGGGATGATGATAACAACCGCGACAACATACGTCCGACATCCGTAACAGTTAAGCTTCTTGCCAATGGTGCTGATACAGGTAAAACTGCTATATTGAATGATGCTAACAGTTGGTCTCATACCTTTGTGGGTCTTTCTATTCGTGATGACGCTCTTGAACCTATCACATACACGGTTGAAGAGGTGAATGTGCCGAACGGATATGATGCTTCTGTCCAGTTCCAAGACAATGTGTTTATCATTACAAACAGGCATGCTCCTGAGAAGACAGAAGTTTCCGGTTCCAAAACATGGAGCGATTTTGGCGATCCTAACTCAAAGATACCAGAATTTATTACGATCAATTTGTTTGCAGATGGTAAAAAATTGATAGTAAGAAAGTAATCGGAACGGATAATTGGTCGTGGACATTTGAAAATCTGAATAAGTATTCTAATGGAGTTGAGATAGAATATACCATAACCGAGGATCCTGTTGAAGGTTACACAACGGTCTATGATAAAAACGATCCTTTTAGCGTAACCAATTATAGAAATGTTGATTACACCGTTGAAAAGATATGGGATGATAATGATAATGCCGCCGGTATGCGTCCAACTTCGATTAAGGTTCAGCTTTATATGAATGCGGATAAATATGGTGATCCGGTTGAACTCAACGAAGCTAACAATTGGAGCTACACATGGTATGATCTTCCTCCTGTTAAAGTGGTTGATGGTTATATGGTGGGCGATATGTCAATATCGTATGTGGCAATGGAAGTTGGAGATGTCTCGTATTATGTGGGTGATCCTGATTGGACAAGTGATCCGCATAAAACAACCATTACTAACACCTACACTCCTGAAAAGATCGAAATTGAAGGTTCCAAGACATGGGATGATAACAACAATCAGGTTGGTAAGCGACCTGAGTCAATCAAAATCAATCTGTATGCAGATGGTGAATACTTAGACAGCAGGACTGTAACCGAAGCCGACAAATGGAAGTGGACGTTTGATAATCTGGATGTGTATGCAAATGGTACTCCTATTGAATACACCATAACCGAGGATGCTGTTGAAGGCTACACAACACAAATCAATGGCTTTAATGTAACAAATACTCACACTCCTGAAAAGACTGAGATAAGCGGTTCCAAAACATGGGATGACAATAACAATCAGGATGGAATAAGACCTGATTCAATAACCATCCACCTGTTTGCAAATGGCAGCGAAGTAGACAGTAGAACAGTAACTGAAAAGCAGAACTGGTCGTGGACATTTGATGAACTTCCGAAAAAGGAGAAAGGTGTAGACATAGTTTACACCATAACTGAGGATCCTGTTGAGGGTTACACGACAATAGTTAATGGTCCTGATGTAACAAACACTCATGTTCCGGCAACAGTATCGTTGACGGTTAAAAAGTCGTGGAACGATAATGAGAATCAGGATGGCAAACGACCTGATTACATAGACGTTCAGCTTCTTGCAAACGGAACAGAATATGGAGATCCTGAACGGCTAAGCGAAGCGAACGGATGGGAGTATACTTGGGAGAGTCTGCCTAAGTTCAGCGGTGGCATTGCGATTAAGTATAGCGTAAAGGAGCTTCCGCAGATTGAAGGCTATGTGAAAACCTCCGCTATAACCTATAAGGATGACGGAAAAACCATAAACGTAGCTCTCACTAATACTCATAATCCAGAAAAGACTGTAGTATCCGGTTCCAAGACATGGGAGGATAATAACAATCAGGATGGAAAGAGACCTGAGTCGATAACCATCAACCTGCTTGCGAATGGCGTAAAATTAGACAGCAAAACAGTAACTGCAGCAGATAACTGGTCATGGACGTTTGATGAGCTGGATGTGTATGCAAATGGAAATAAAATCACATACCATCGAAGAAGTACCTGTCGAGGGATATGTATCTGATGTACACGGCTACGACGTAACCAATACTCACACATCCGAAACTATCACAATCTCAGGCACAAAGACTTGGGAAGACAACAACAACCAAGACGGCAAACGTCCTGAGTCAATAACCATCAACCTGTTGGCGGACGGTAAGGTGAAAGCTTCAAAGACCGTAACCCCGAACGCAGAAGGCAAGTGGGAATACACATTCGAGAATCTTCCGAAGTATGAGAACGGCACTGAGATAAAATACACTATCGAAGAAGTACCTGTCGAAGGTTATGTATCAGATGTACACGGCTATGACGTAACTAACACTCATACTCCTGAAACCATCACAATCTCAGGCACAAAGACTTGGGAGGATAACAACAACCAAGATGGAGTAAGACCCACTTCAATAACCATCAACCTGTTGGCAGATGGCACCAAGAAGGCTTCAAAGACTATAACTCCGAATGCAGAGGGTAAGTGGGAGTACACATTCGAGAATCTTCCTAAGAACAGAAACGGCAAGGCTATCGTCTACACCATCGAAGAGATTAAGGTTGAGGGCTACGAATCCAAGGTAGACGGTTACAACGTAATCAACACTCACATCCCCGAAACAACAGAACTTACCGTTGTTAAGCTGTGGGACGATGGCAATGACTTTGACAGTATCAGACCTTCATCAATTACCGTTCGACTCCTTGCTGACGGTTCTGAATACGGAGACAAGATGGTTCTCAACGCTCATAACAATTGGACTGCCAAGTGGGAGAATCTTCCGAAATATGATAACGGAACCGAGATCAAGTATACCGTTGAGGAAGAACCGGTCTTAGGCTACTCTGCGTCTTACTCCGGTATCATAGGCAATACCATCACGATAACAAATACTCATGCTCCTCAGAAATATGATAATTATATCAGCATCAGTGGACATAAGATTTGGGATGACAGTAATGATATTCTCGGCATACGTCCCGACAGCATAACTGTTTATCTTCTTGCAGACGGAGTTGTCAGAAGAACGGCAATGGTAACAGCTGCTAACGGCTGGCAGTGGCACTTCAACGATCTTGATAAATATCACAACGGCGTTCCGGTAGTATACACTGTATACGAAGAGCCGGTTGAAGGATATATTTCAAGGGTTGACGGATATAACATTATCAACTACTATATTCCTGAGCCTCTCGAGCCGGATATTCCCGTCGAGGCGGAGCAGGGAAGTGATTCTGTAGATCATTCAGCATCTTCTGACAGCGGCGTAATGGCTGCGGCGATATCGGCTCTGCTCGGCACAGCGCTTGCAATTGGTCTTGCCAAGATACTTGCAAGAAAAGTTAACAGCTGATTTCAGACACGCACACAGGATCTGACTTGACCTGAAAAGAAACAGAATAAAACCGCAGGAGGGAACCAACCTTCCTGCGGTTTTGCTATATTAATACTAATACTATTTTACATTTAAAAAGATAATAAAAATCGAGTACGTAATCGCTATCAGGCGGTTTTTGCACTGCTTTGTCACTTTTTCCTGTATTCCCTCGGCAGGACCTGATAATACGCCTTGAACACCGCCGCAAACTTGCTCTGACTGTCGTATCCGACTGCCTGCGCTATCTCCGCGACGCTCATATTCGTTTCTCGTAGCAGCTTTGCCGCGCGCTCCATCCTGTGCTGCCTCATGTGGGCGGCAATAGAGGTGCCGTAAACCTCCTTGAATGCCGTTTTCAGGGTCGTGGGATTCATCAGATACTGCCGCGAAAGCTCCTCAATGGTGATTCTTTCGCCCATCTGACCGGTAAGCCGGTCATGGATTTTCTTTATCACTTCTATCTGCTCGGATTGATACGCCGTAAGCTGATTTGTGTTAGATAATTCCGACTTTGAAAGATATAAAAGCAGCTCAAGAGTTTTTATTTTCTGATACGCAAGCCTCAGCTGCTCCGGTTGACCGTAAAAGGCAGAGAATATACCTTCCGTAATCTCATTGCCGCTCATAAAAACAATGCCGCCGCTGATAAGCTTGTCTGTAATCGACTTTTTAGAGACGTCCGCGCTTCCGAAAAGCTCCGGAGGATGTGTGCAGACCTCCTTCAAGTCGATGAAAACGGTAAGACCGGAGTATTTACCGGAAGGTAAGCTGATAAAAGAATCCGCGCAGACGCTTGTCGAGTGCAAAGAAAAATCGCCCGGATTGAGATAGATGTAATCGCCGCTTTCCATCCTCCAAACCATCTGACCCGATTTGCAGTAGTTTATCTGAATAATGCCGTCCATATCCTTGTGCTTTACGGAAAACGAGTTCGATTCGATTTCCATTTCGATATACATAAGCTCTATTCCACTATAAAGCTGAATTATTTCCTTGTGGCGTATGCCGTCAAGATTTTTCATGCTTTTGCTTATTTCAAGAATACCGTCGTTCATTGCCTGCCTCGCTTTACTTTTCCGGACAGGCTATTTCCATAACCTGCTCGATCATAAGGTGCAGAAGACGGCTTTGCGGAGTGTCCGCTGCGCGATAATAGACCTCTTTTCCATCGCGGCGGCTGACAATCAGACCGCTGTTTTTTAAAGGTCTCAGATGATGAGATACAGCCGGACTCGACATATTCATCATTGCGGATATGTTTATAACGCATTCCTCGCAGTGACACAAAAGCCAGAAAATACGTATTCGCGTTGGATCCCCAAGCTGCTTAAAGATGTCCGCCACCACCTGAAAATTAGTCACCTTGCTCATCTGCTCGTGTATAGCGGTCTGCTCGTCTTCGCCGTGGTTGTGGGGAAGCTTGATATATTCCATAAATATTGCCATTCCTTTCTTAACGTCGATTAAATCAACTATTAGTCCAAATGGAAAAACCTTTCGCCCGTTTGGTAAAAACCTCTTTTGGCATATTGACTTCTTGCCTTGCATATATTATACTACAATCATGATGATTAAACAAGTACTTAATCATAAAATCCAAAATAAATTTTCAAGGAGAGATACATATGAAAAAGACATACGCTATCGAGGTTGACTGCGCCAACTGCGCTAATCTTATTGAGGACGCTGCCCGCAAAACAGAAGGGGTTGCAAACGCTACCGTCAACTTTATGACCCAGAAGATGATAGTCGAGTTCGCCGAGGGAAGCGAGCCTAAAAGCGTTATGCAGAATGTTTTAAAGGCGTGCAAAAAGGTTGAGCCAGACTGCGATATCGCACTTTAATTTAACTGCTTATATTGTTTGTATTTTGTATAAAGTATAAACCGGCGTCACGAAAACAAGTTTTTGGCAGTTTCCGAACGCCGGTTTTTTGCAGATAATAAATAAACAATTAAGCATATATTGAAAGGAGAACATTCCCATGCAGGAAATAATTATAGATATACTGCTTGGTGCAGTTATTATAGCGGCAGCGGTGCTTTTGTGCGTCGTAGGAACAAAAAAGGGAGGCATGACCAAAAAGCAAAGAACAATGATGATTCGTATTCTTGTCTGCTCAACCATTCTTTTCGGACTACAGTTTGCAACAGCGGAAATGTTTGATTCTATTGACAAATATCTGTTCCCGTCTGCGGGAAGGTGGCTCCGCTTTGCCTGCTACCTTGCCGACTACTTTATCATCGGATATGATATCCTGAAAAAAGCCGCAAAGGGCATTAAAAACCGCCGCGTGTTCGACGAAAACTTTCTTATGGCGGTTGCAACCGTCGGCGCGATGGCTCTGGCAATATACGAAAACGGCGAATACCTCGAAGCGATTGCCGTAATGCTGTTTTACCAGATAGGCGAGTGGTTCCAGGGCTATGCCGTTGGCAAAAGCCGCCGCAACATAAGCAGCCTTATGGATATCCGCCCCGACTATGCCAATATCGAAAGAGACGGCAAGCTTGAACAGGTAGACCCCGACGAGGTTGAAATCGGAAGCGTTATAGTAGTTCAGCCGGGCGAAAAGGTTCCGATAGACGGTATAATCTTAGATGGAAGCTCCAGCCTTAACACCGCCGCCCTTACCGGCGAAAGCCTGCCAAGGGAAGCTAAAGCCGGCGAC
Source organism: uncultured Ruminococcus sp. (assembly GCA_900553675.1). GTDB lineage: Bacteria > Bacillota > Clostridia > Oscillospirales > Ruminococcaceae > Faeciplasma. The sequence goes on from USEH01000014.1 coordinate 20,708, forward strand.
GAGGTAATAAGCGGCTGCGTCAGCATGACCGGCGTTCTTAAGATAAAGACTACCAAGGAGTTCGGCGAATCCACCGTTTCAAAGATATTGGATTTGGTGGAGAATGCAAGCTCCAGAAAGTCCAAATCGGAGGATTTCATTTCAAAGTTTGCACGAATTTATACCCCCGCAGTCTGCTACAGCGCCCTTGCGCTTGCGATAATCCCTCCGCTTGTGCGCATGCTTATTATGGGTCTTGCTGCGCAGTGGGGAGTGTGGATCTACCGTGCGCTGACCTTCCTTGTAATCAGCTGCCCCTGCGCGCTGGTAATCAGTATACCTCTTAGCTTCTTCGCCGGCATAGGCGGAGCAAGCCAGCAGGGAATATTGGTTAAAGGCTCAAACTATCTCGAACTGCTTTCTAAAACCAAAACGGTCGTTTTCGATAAGACCGGCACCCTCACCCGTGCCACCCCACAGGTGGTGCAGGTAGTGCCTTTCTCCGGCTGCGGGGAGCAGGAGGTATTGCAGCTTGCTGCCTGTCTGGAAGAGCATTTCCCCCATTCCATGGCAAACGCCGTGGTCCGTGCTGCCAAGGAGCAGGGAATTTCTCACGAAGAGATGCACTCCGAGGTGGAGTACATCGTGGCCCATGGCATTGCCAGCCGGGTAGGGGGCAAGCGGGTGGTCATCGGCAGCGCCCACTTTATTTTCGAGGACGAGGGCTGCACCATCCCGGCAGGGGAACAGGCAAAGTTTGATGGGCTGGATCCGCAGTATTCCCACCTGTATCTGGCAGCATCCGGAGTGCTGGTGGGGGTCATCTGTATTGCAGACCCCCTGCGCCCGGAGGCGGCACAGGTGCTGCGCCAGCTCCAAAAGCTGGGCATCACCCAAACCGTTATGATGACCGGCGACAGTGACCGCACTGCCCGCGCCATTGCGGCGCAGGTGGGGGTAGACCGCTGCTTTGCGGAGGTGCTGCCGGAGGATAAGGCCGCCTTTGTCCGCGATGCCAAAGCCGAGGGACATACAGTTGTGATGATCGGCGACGGCATCAACGATTCGCCCGCTTTGTCGGCGG
>USEH01000015.1 GCA_900553675.1 uncultured Ruminococcus sp.
ACTAACTGCGGGCGGGGGAAGTCCGCACTTTTGTTCGGATTTTGCTCTTCCCCCGTCTCCCCTTAGGTTCATCCCCTTTAACCCCTGCAGGCAGTCGGACAAATATCAAACGGCTCACACGGTGTAACGAAGTTTCCTTACATACATCCCGCAGTCCGTCAGACAGGTCACAAAACGCTCACCCAAAGGCGATTTTTCCGACTTTTTTCTTTTTCCCTCTTGTCCTTTTTAATTTTTTGTGCTACAATAGCATTTAATCTCATACTTTAAAATGGTAAACGGATTCGGGCTTGCGGAAAAGCGGTCTGATTCGCGAAAGGAAGGTCAACATATGAAGGCTGTAATATCAGTTATAGGAAAGGACGCCGTTGGAATACTTGCAAAGGTCTCCGCAATGTGCGCGCAGTACAATGCAAACGTCACCGAGGTTACTCAGTCGGTCTTGCAGGACGTTTTTGCAATGGTTATGCTGGTGGACATCACCAAGCTGAATATCCCCTTAAGCGAGCTTTCGGACAGAATGAGCGCAATGGGCAAAGAGATGGGTCTTTCCATCTATGTCATGCATGAGGATATATTCAATACCATGCACCATATATGAAAAATAAATGGTGGACTTTTATGGTGTTATCTCGAAGAATAACACCTGTGTTTATCGAAGATTAACACTGTGTTTATCGAAGATTAACACTATATATAATCTGTCAACAGGAGTGACATTATGATAAATTTAAGCGATATTCTTGAAACTATCCGAATGATTCAGGACGAATGCCTTGACATACGCACCATAACCATGGGCATATCACTGCTCGACTGTATCGATTCGGATATAGACAAGGCTTGCGAAAAGGTCTACAAAAAGATTACCACCTGCGCTAAGGATTTGGTAAAGGTCGGCAATGAAATCGAAAAGGAATACGGCATTCCCATCATCAACAAGCGCATATCGGTAACGCCGATTGCTATGATTTCGGCAGCCTGCCACCAAAGCCCCGTTAAGTTTGCCATCACCATGGATAAGGCGGCTGAGGCGGGCGGGGGAAACCCGCCAAGACCTGCGGCGTCAACTTTATCGGCGGCTATTCCGCGCTGGTGCAGAAGGGCTTTTCGGCGGGAGACAAAGAGCTTATCGAGTCCATTCCCGAAGCATTAAAGCTCACCTCACGCGTTTGCTCCTCGGTAAACGTCGGCTCGACCAAGGCGGGAATCAACCTTGACGCCTGCAAGCTTATGGGCAGAATCGTCCGCGAGACTGCGGAGGCAACCGTTGACTCAGCATGCTTCGGCGCGGCAAAGCTGGTAGTTTTCTGCAACTCGGTCGACGACAACCCCTTTATGGCAGGAGCTTACCACGGCGTAGGCGAGCCTGACTGCATTATAAATGTTGGCGTTTCGGGTCCCGGAGTGGTGAGAGCGGCTTTGGCAAAGAACCCCGGCGCGGACATCAACGAGGTTGCAAACATAATAAAAACAACCGCTTACAAGATAACAAGGGTCGGTCAGCTGGTTGGAGTCACCGCCTCGGAGCGGCTGGGCGTCCCCTTTGGAATAGTTGACCTTTCGCTTGCGCCTACCCCTCAGGTCGGCGACAGCGTTGCCCATATATTAGAAGAAATCGGTCTGGAGCAGTGCGGCGCTCCCGGAACCACCGCCACCTTGGCGCTTTTAAACGACGCCGTTAAAAAGGGCGGAGTTATGGCTTGCTCGTCGGTGGGCGGACTTTCGGGCGCGTTCATACCTGTCTCGGAGGACGCCGGCATGATAGCCGCGGCAAAGTCAGGCTCGCTGACGATTGAAAAGCTTGAAGCCATGACGGCGGTCTGCTCGGTGGGACTTGACATGATAGTAGTCCCGGGAGACACCACGTCTGACGCTATCGCCGCGATTATCGCCGACGAAGCCGCAATCGGCATGGTAAACTCCAAAACCACGGCAGTAAGGGTCATACCAGCAATCGGCAAGAGCATTGGCGAGGAGCTCGACTGGGGCGGACTGTTCGGCTGCGGACCTGTTATGCGGGTGAACACCATGTCGCCGTCGAAGTTTATTAATCGTGGAGGACAGATTCCCGCGCCGCTGCATAGTTTGAAGAACTAAGAAGCGGCTTGCGCCGGAGTGATGCACTCGCTTCGCGAGCGTGATGAGTGATGTCGCTTCGCTGGCGCTCGCTGTGATGCACGGCTTACGCCGCGATGAGGTGTCAAGCGTTTCATCTGGCGATGAAACGCGCGTGACGGATTCAAGATACGCCTTCGCCGACGGATTTTAAGAATAATAATCCCGTTCCTGTGCAAATAAGCACGGGAGCGGGAGTTTTTGTTTGCTGACATCACTAAAAAAGATAGAAAGAGGATAAAAAAACAAGCTTACTTTTTCCGCGCTAATTGCGTTAAAAGCGAGCTATTTTTCCAATATATCATTAATTATCGCCTGAACATGGGCTATCTGCCGCTTTGTAAGACCCGCAACCACCAGCGGCTGTGAGCTTGAAAGTCCGAGAAGGTAATCGGTGCTGACGCTGAAATATCCGGCTATTCTTATAAGCATATCGATTGATGGCTGTATATTGTCGTTTTCCCAGTTTGAAACGCATTGCTTGGTTACGCCAAGGCTTTTTGCCAGTTCCACCTGCGTTATTCCCTTTGAAAGCCGAAGCTCCTTTAGCCGGGTGCTGAACATAGTCATATACATCTCCTATCAATATCGTTTTTAGATACTATTATAGCATTATAAAAAGATTTTAACACAGAGTATTGACAAATTTAAAATACTATAGTATACTAATATTTGACCAAATGGCAAATATCATACTAAATTGAGGAGGAAAAAGTATGAAACGATTTATCAGCGTACTTTTATCATTGGTTATGGTGATAAGCTTGCTGGCTTATTTGCCGATTCAGGCGTATGCAGTTGACATCACCAATTACGTATTAACTTACCCTGTTACTCAAGGTCATAATCGGCTTAGTCGGGGATATTCAACCGCTACTGGTCATTATGCAATAGACATTAGTCCCAAACCAGACTCATCTTCAAATAAAGATGATGTAGCAGTTATGGCTGTATATGATGGAGTAGTAATAAAAGTATTTACTGGTTGCAGAAACTGGAGCGGGTTTGGTAGTGTGAATTGTAAAGATGCAGGCAACTGCAACCCAAGTGGAGGTTATGTAGAGAAAAGTGGTGACACTTATCATTTTTGCAATAATGGGTTTGGAAACGGAGTGATAATTTATCACCCAGCCACAAAGACATATTCAGCTTATGCACATATGCGGGATAGCATTACCGTAAATGTTGGTGATAATGTTGTAGCAGGACAACTAATTGGTTACATGGGAAGCTACGGCTGTTCAAACGGTAAGCATCTTCATTTTGAAATGGTGAATACCACAGCATCTTCACCTTCAATAAATGATTATTGGAAAAACTATAATAAACATAATTTTGTCAATACAAATCCATATGGTGACATTACAGTAACAAGTACCGCTCAGAGAAATCCTGATAATATTTATTACAATTTCGTTGATATGCCAATCGTAGTAGAGAATCCAAACCCAGGGGACACCGGCAATATCACTACTTCTTGGGAAGTGTATAGTAATGAAGCTAAAACCGGTGACACCTGGATTAGACCTTCGATTAAATGTACAATGAATGTAACAACCGAAAAAGTATCAAAGGTTGTTATGTACATATACAACAAAGACATGAGCAAGCAACTGCTTAAGGTTACAGAGAGCAACCTAAGTCTTAGCGGTAAGTATTATTATTTCACATCATATTTCTATTCAAACAAAAAAGATACCGCCAGCAATTTAACGTGGGAACCTTCTAACGCTGTTACGTTATGTTCTGGAACAACATATAAGTACAAATTTGTAGCAACGGTGTCAGGCAAAGATTACGAAAGTCCTGTATTTGAGATGAGCACTACAGGTACTGAAAGTCATAATTGGAATTCTGGTTCTGTAACCAAGCAACCGACCTGCACTGCAACCGGCGTTAAGACTTACACTTGCTGCACCTGCGGAGCAGTCAAAACCGAAACCATTCCTAAAAAGGATCATACCCCCGGTCCAGCGGCTACCTGTTTATCTGCTCAGACGTGCACAGTATGCGGAGTTCAGCTTGCAAGTTCAACTTGGCACAAATTTGACAGCGGAACAATAACCAAACGGCCGACCTGTATGGAAGAAGGCATAAGGACTTATACTTGCATATACTGCGGTCACACTGAGACGGAACCTGTATCCCGCAGCAATAGTCATACCCCCGGCGCGGAGGCAACCTGCACATCGCCCCAGAAGTGTATAGACTGCGGAGAACAGCTTGCACCGCCAACTGGGCACAACTTTGACAATGGAATAATAATCAAAGAGCCGACCTGCTTGGAAGATGGCATTAAAATCTTCACCTGCTCATCCTGTGGTACGACAAGAACAGAATCTGTTTATGGCAGGGGTCATATTCGCGGCGAGGTAGCGACTTGCACATCTCCTCAGAAATGTACAGTCTGCGGAACGCAGCTTGCACCGGCATTGGGACACAACTACTCGGGAAGCTACTATTACAGCGCTCACCCGCACGAGGAATATCAGAAGTGCACCCGCTGCAACTCAGAAAAGAAAACCGGCAACACCAAAAAGGTTGATGGCTGCAGCATATGCTACCCGATCGTAACCTTCACCATCACCTACAACGCCAACGGCGGCACAGGCGCACCTTCACCTCAGACAAAGGAAAGCGGCAAGGCACTGACATTATCATCTACTGAGCCAACAAGGCAGGGTTATACCTTCCTCGGCTGGGCGACAAGCTCCGGCGCTTCAAGCGCGCAGTATAATCCCGGAAGCTCGTTTACGACTGATGCTAATACCACGCTTTATGCCGTTTGGAGGAAGAATGCAGTACCGACAGGGGCACAGATAGTTGTGGGAAATGTGACAGGGAAGCCTGGAAATACAGTTGGAGTTCCAATATCACTTAAAAACAATCCTGGAATAACTTCAATGAAGCTATCAATTGAATATGATTCAAATGTAATGACTCTGACAAGGGTAGAGGATTTTGGAAAGCTCGGTCCAACGGCAATGCATAATAAGAACTTACTTATATGGGATAATGATATTGTAAAAACAAATTTCACTGTAAATGGAGAAATAGTTAGACTATACTTCACAATAAACCCCAAAGCCGTAGAAAATACTTATACGGTTACTGTTAAATATGACAACTCAAACTTTGATATATTTAATGCCGCTACTAAGACTGTTCATTTTGACGTTATAGAAGGCGCTGTGAGAGTAACAAATGTTATGTGTGGCGATATAAACAGTGATGGTAAGGTAAACAGTTTGGATAGAGCAATACTGTCAAGGCATATTGCTAAATGGAAAGGCTATGAAATCATAGACGAAGCTGCTGCGGATGTTGATGGGGACGGAAGAATTACAGTCCATGATAGAGCAGTTTTGGCAAGACATGTAGCTAAATGGGATGGATATCTTAAATTGCCTTATATAGGAAATTAATTAGAGAAAGGATTTTATAAATGAATAAACTTGTATGTAAAATTGCAGTAAGTATTGTTGTAATATGTACTTTGTTATTTACACTATCGATTAGTGCTGTTGCTGTCGAGATGCCAACAATTAAGATATCCTCTTCTGAAGCAAGTGCAGATGAAGTAATTGAAGTTACGGTTTCATTGGCAAATAATCCAGGTATAGTATCTATGAAGCTTCAGATTGGGTATGATAAGTCAAGCTTAACTCTTTTAGAAATAAAAGATGCAGGCAATTTCAGTGTGGCAAATCACAATAAGGACGAAAATTTGCTTGTATGGGAAGGTGATACTCTTGAACAGAATATAACCTACAATGGAACTATAGCGATATTGAGGTTTAAGGTTAATAACGGGGCAAAAGGAAACAGTACAATAGGATTATCATATAATCTAAATGATTATGATATATTTAATCATGATATGAAAACAGTTGAATTCAATGTTGTTTCAGGCGTTGTTTCCATCACCTGCCCCCACACCAACAAGACCGAAGTAGCTGCCGTTCCCGCCACCTGCAAGACAGAAGGAACAAAGGCACATGAAAAGTGCTCCGACTGCGGCAAGCTCTTCTTAAACGGCAAAGAAGTGACCGAGGCTGAAATCAGCATTCCTAAGGATCCTGCTAATCACGATGGCGAGACCGAAATAAGAAACGCCGTTTCTGCCACCGAAGAAGCGGAAGGCTACACCGGTGACACTTACTGCCTCGGCTGCAATCAGAAAATCAAGGACGGTGAAAAGATAGACAAGCTTGACCATGCACACGCCATGACCCACACCGCTGCGACTGCACCCACCTGCACCACCGATGGTGTAGTAGAGCACTGGACCTGTTCAAAGTGCGGCAACAGCTATGCCGACGAAGCGGGAACCGTAAAGCTTGAAAGCACCGTAGACCCCAAGCTTGGTCATAAGACAGAGCTTAAGGATGCCAAGGAAGCCACCTGCACCGAGGACGGCTACACCGGCGACGAAATCTGCACCGTCTGCAATGAGACTGTCAAGAAGGGCGAGGCAGTAGCCGCTAAGGGTCATACAGTCGAGAAGGTCGACGAAAAGGCAGCCACCTGCTCCGAAGACGGATATACCGGCGACGAGGTTTGCACAGTCTGCAACGAAATAATTAAGAAGGGCGAGATTATCCCCGCAACCGGCAAGCACGAGGAAGAGGTAAGAGACACCAAGGAAGCCGACTGCACTAACAAGGGCTACACCGGTGACACCTACTGCAAGCTCTGCGGCAAAAAGCTTAAGGACGGCGAGGTCATTCCCCCCGATGACACCTTTCACGGCACTATGGAATATCACGAAAAAGTGGCTGCTACCTGTATTAATACCGGTACTTGCGAGTATTGGCATTGCACTGAGTGTGATAGGAATTATTCGGACGAAAAGGGCACGCTCAAAATAGAAAAAGTGGAAGACCTTGTTCTCCCCATCGACCCCAATAACCATGTGAACACCGAGATTCGCGACGTTAAGTCTGCAACCTGCTCTTCCGAGGGCTACACCGGAGACAAGTACTGCACCGACTGCAATACTCTTATTGCAAGCGGAAGCATCTTAGCCATCAATCCTGATGGACATAACTTTGTCAACAACAAGTGCGAGTACTGCGGCAAGATTCAGGTAACCTACTATCCGCCTACGTTCACCTACATAGATGATGAAACCCACCTTGCGGGCGGAAACATCAGAAGTCACGTCCCCGATTCATTAACCATGCACACAGACGGCGTGTATGAGTGGAACTATTGCTTGTACTGCCAGCACGAATATGGCAGAGTTCCCGTAACTGAAGCTGACATCAATATCGATGATTCTGTAGATTTGATAGTAGATGATCCTGTTCAGTCCACCAACGACGGCGACGATATCGACGTTGACGATAACACCGATGACAACACCGACGCTGACGTAGCCGAGCCCGAGGATAACAATCCTCCTACCGGCATAGCAATCGCTTTACTGCCTATGGCTTTGGCAATGGCAGCTGCAACTATCGTCAGGAAAAAATAGTATAGCATAATAAGCAACCGAAATGGAAATCCGCTCCGCAGGGAACCCCCCGCGAAGCGGATTTTTTATACAATCTATTACTTCTCCAGCGTTCCATTAGACAGCGCCTTAAGATACGCATTAATAAACCCATCCAAATCCCCGTCCATGACCGCCTGCACGTTGCCGTTTTCAAAGCCTGTGCGGTGGTCTTTGACAAGTGTATACGGCATGAAGACATACGAGCGTATCTGCGAGCCCCACGCTATTTCCTTCTGGACGCCCTTTATGTCCTCGATTTTGGCAAGATGCTCGCGCTCCTTGATTTCAACCAGCTTTGCAATCAGCATTTTCATTGCGTATTCGCGGTTCTGCACCTGACTGCGCTGGGTCTGGCAGGAGGTTACAATTCCGGTTGGGATATGCGTAAGCCTTACTGCCGAGGAGGTTTTGTTTATGTGCTGGCCGCCCGCGCCGCTGGAACGGAAAACGTCCATCTTAATGTCTTCCGGGCGTATCTCAACGCTCATATCGTCGTCGATTTCGGGCATTACTTCAAGCGCGGAGAAGGAGGTATGGCGCGAGCCCGAAGCGTCGAACGGCGATATCCTTACCAACCGGTGAACACCAGCTTCGCTTTTAAGATATCCATAGGCGTTTTCGCCCTCTATTATCACCGACGCACTTTTTATTCCAGCGTCGCCGCCGTCGAGCGTGTCAAGCACCGAGACCTTGTAGCCGTGCTGTTCGCCCCAGTGGATATACATTCGCAACAGCATTTCAGTCCAGTCCTGAGCCTCGGTTCCGCCCGCTCCGGCGTGGAAATTGAGTATCGCGTTGGAGTGGTCGTATTCGCCGGTGAGCAGGGTTGAAAGGGTCAGCTTGTCTATTTTGTCGCAGAAACCGTCGATTTCCTGCTTTATCTCCTCGATAAGCTCGTCGTCGTTTTCTTCCTTGTACATTTCTATCATGGTGGCAATGTCTTCGGCTTGAACATTCAGCCTGCGGTCGTTTTCAACTGCGTTTTCCAGCGACTTTGTGCGCTGAAGTATCTTCTGGGATTTATCCATATCGTCCCAGAAGCCTGGTTCGGCAGCCTTGTTGTGGAGCTGTTCGATTTCCTCCTTGGCGGCTTCGATATTCAGCACCGAATGAAGCTCGCGGAGCTTGGGGAGATATTCCGAAAGCCTGCCGTTAAGCTCGTCAATTAGAAGCATTAGTATTCCTCCATATTATAGGGATAGTTTATTCAATATAATAGTATACAAGGTTATTATAACATATTGCCGATTGAAAAGCAAGATGAAATTAAGGGAAACACGCGCTCTACATGAAAATAATCAATCCCGCAAATAGTGGAAGAAGTTGAGATGATACGGCATTGAATTACCCTGCAAAAATATCCGATTTCCCTATTGACTCTTGCGAACGTATGTGCTATAATAGAACAAACGTTCAGAACATAAGTTCTTTTTGCGGAGGAATCTGATATGAAGGACATTCTTCACTGCGACTTAAATAACTTTTACGCCTCGGTTGAAATCCGTGATAACCCCTCCCTTGCCGACAAGCCCATAGCGGTCTGCGGAAGCATAGAGGACAGGGCGGGAATAGTGCTTGCCAAAAACTATCTTGCAAAATCCTACGGCATAAAAACCGCCGAAACCATCTACGAAGCAAAGGCAAAATGCCCATTCCTTGTAATCGTCAGCCCACATATGGAAAAGTACACTGCCGTTTCAAAGCAGGTTCGCGAAATCTACTCGCGGTATACCGACCTTGTGGAGCCGTTCGGCATGGACGAGTGCTGGCTGGATATAACCGGCTCGCACTATCTGTTCGGCTCGAATGAAAAGATGGCGTTCGACATAAAGGAAACCGTCAAGCGCGAAACAGGTCTTACCATCTCGGTCGGAGTCAGCTTTACAAAGATTCTTGCAAAGCTGGGCTCAGACATGAAAAAGCCCGACGCTATAACCGTTCTTTCCAAAGACTCATACATGGACAAAATAAAAGACCTCGCCGTTGGCGAGATGATAGGCATAGGTCCCGCAACCCAAAAGGCGCTGGCACGGTGCGGCATATTCACCCTTGGCGAGCTTTCTAAAGCCGACCCCGACACCCTTACTCGCCGTTTAGGCAAGGCAGGAATATGCATATGGAGGGCTGCCAACGGCTTCGACGACTCCGAAGTCCACGAGCTTAACTACTCCCGCGAGATAAAGTCGGTGGGCAACTCCACCACCCTGCGCTACGACCTTACCGACAGCGAGCAGGTCTGGCAGGTAATGCTTTCGCTTTCGGATCAGGTAACCCAAAGAATGCGCCGCGACGGACTCTGCGCCTGCGGGGTGTGCATATCGGTAAAAACCAACGATTTAGCCTACCGCGAATATCAGGCGCGGCTCGACTATCCCCTACGCTCGCCTTTGGCGCTTGCCAAGGCGGGATTCAGGCTGTTTTCGGAGAGATTCGGCTGGCACCTTCCCATAAGAGCCGTGGGCATACGCGGCATAAACCTTATATCCTCGCAGGATTGCAGGCAGTATTCAATGTTCTGCGACCCCAAAAAGCTTGAAAAGCAAGAGCGCCTTGCCGACGTTTCAGACTCCCTTCGCTCGCGGTTCGGCAAAAAAATAATCTACCCCGCAAGAATGCAGAACGAGCTTTACTCCGCACACAAAAAGCTCAACGTTTTCAATCATATCGAGCTTTTAGAGGCGCAGTAGGAGGCTTTACCTGTTGGTTTTGGGGTTGTCAGTCCTTTCAAGAAGGTAGTCGATGGAAACGTCGAAATAATCGGCTATTTTAATAAGGGTTGCATAGTCCGCCTGACGCTCCATGTTTTCGTAGCGGCTTATGCTGTTCTGGTTCATATGCAGGTCCATTGCCATTTTAAGCTGTGAAAGATGTTTCTTTTTTCGCAGTTCTCTTAATCTCATAATACCTCGTCAATCTATTAATGCTTTTCTCATTATAATAATTGTTCAAAACCGTACAAATAGTCGCCGCTATGTCACCGATCATTTGTAAATTCATGGATTTTATCAATTTAAACGGAAAATAGCATTTTATCTATTGACATAATTATACCAATATGGTATAATAGATATATCCCGAAACGGTATAATTTGAGATAAAGTTATGCCCGCCGAGGGTTCTCCATCTTTAAAAGCCCCCGCCGCTGTGTTTTTATCCACAGTGGCGGGGGCTTTTTGTGATGTTAATGCTTACTGATTCAGCCTATTAAGGAGCCATCCACCAATCGGTAAAGCCATCCATAGACTTGTCAACGTTCTGCTCAAGAGCAAACACCGAGGTGTTCAGGTCTTCAAGCTTATGATCCGGCTCTTTGCCGTAAACGTGATAATCAAAGTAGTCGGTCATGTACTCAATATCCTCCGGAATAACGGCATGACCCTCCTTGTGGATGTTGATTGCGATATGATCCTCAATGCCCAGCGACCTGAATATCTCCTTTGCGCCAAGGTATGAATACCACATTGCGGGGGCGTTTACCCAGTCCTCATATATGCATGAGCCGATTATGAACATATATCTCGAATCGTCTGCCACAAGTCCCGCAAGCATATGCTGATCCATCGGCAGCTTTTCGGGATCCTTGAACTTTAAGAACATATCGTTAAACCATCCGCGCTCTGCCGAGGATTGCAGGCTTCCTATCGGCTCGTTCTGACCGTATTTATAGTCGGAAGGAACACCCTTAGACGAAAAGTCGTAGGTCTTTCCCTCAGACGTGTAGCGATAAAGTGCCAATCCTCCCGCGCCGGAGCAAGAAGGAGCAACCATCTTAAAGCGCTTTTCAAACGCTCCGCACACGGCGGCAGCCTTTCCCCAGCGCGAAACGCCTGTTACTATGGTGTTTTCGGGGCTTATGTTAAGCTCCTCTCCAAGACCCGCCTCCAAAGCGTCGATAATCTTAGAGCAGCCCCAGCCCCACGCCATCAGAACGCCGGTCTGCTCGGCTGGGTCATCTCCGTAGGGGTAAAGCTCATAAAACGCGCCTTGGTGCTTGGTATCGTCGGACGCAACCGGATAGCCAAAGAAATCGAGGGTGATGGTGGCATAGCCGTTTTTATTGGCTGTATCCTCGCTGATTCCTTGGTGCATACCGACTATAACAGGATATCCGCCCTCCGGAGCCGAAATCGACTCATCCGGCAGCATAACGGTCGCCTTAAAGCTTGTTTCAGCGCCGGTGGATATCCTCTTTATCTTAATCGTGAGGGAGCCGTCTGCATATTCGTAGGAAAGCTCCTCGTCCGAGCCGTCCCTCCACACACCGTACATATAGTGCTGATACATTGCGCTCAGCTCTGCCGCACGTCCTGCCCACTCTTCGGGAGTATCAACAAAGCTGCCGTCGAGAAATGTAAAGGGGTCGGGAATGTCCGAAATCGCCTTTAAATCGGCAGGATCGGGAAACTTAGTTCCGTCGTTCAGATTGCCGATAACCGAATTAACCGTTTCCATTGCCGCATTGACCTCCGTTTCAGTTGCATTTTCATTTTCCATAACCGCCTTTGCGGATTCTATCGATTTTTTGAGATAGTCGCCGTTGAGATATGCCGAAGCGTCCATCCCCTCAGCCTCGGACACCAAGGCTTCAAGTCCTGACTTATCCACCGTAGCCTTAGCTTCTGTTTCAGGCTCGGAACCACCTGTAACTTCCCCATCGGAAGCTGTTTTTCCCGAACAGCCAAACAGACTTAAAGACATTGCCATTGCCAAAAGAATACAAATAATCTTTTTCATGTTTTGCGCACCTCCATTGTTATTAATTATACCACTAAATTAATAAAATGCAATAGGCTTTTGAGCAAAACTTATAAAAATTATTAATACTATGTCGGTAAATTTATCTATAATATCCCGAATTATAAATCCATTTCCATGCCAAATTCATCCTGTATGCTGCCAAATTTCTTAAATCCCGCCTGTCCATACAAATTTTCGGCGGCATTATCGCCATCGATATACCACAAAACCACCTTGCGATACCTGCCGACTCTCCGCATTTCGTCTAAAATCAGTTTCAGCGCCGCCTTGCCGTAGCCCCTGCCCTGATATCGCTCGTCGATAAAGAACTGGTTCAGCTCGTAGGCTTTAAGCTCGGGGTAATCGCAGTATAAGCCCATGCCGACAGGCGTATTTCCGTCATAGACAAAGAATGCGCGGCTGCCCTCGTCGCGATAGGCGTATGCTCGCGCCAGTATGCCGTAAGGGTCAAGCACGTAATCCATCTGCTCGCCGGAAACGTGCAGGTCTGAAAGCCAGTTGTCGCCGTCAACGTCTACTATTCTAAGCATTTTGTCCTCCTGAAATATCCTTGATGATCTCGCTTGCCATGACTATTCCCATCGCCGCCGGAGCAAACGCCACCGAAGCCGGAATGTGCCGCCCGAAGCTTTCTTCTCCAACATCCCCAAGCGGCTTTTTGGGCTCCTCCTTTGAATATACCACCTTAAGCGACTTTATCCCCCTCTTGCGAAGCTCATAGCGCATGGTTCGCGCCAATGGGCATACCGAGGTCTTATAAATGTCCGCAACCTCAAAGCGGGTGGGGTCAAGCTTGTTTCCCGCACCCATAGCGCTGATTATTCTTACCCCTGCCGCCTTTGCGCGAACTATCAGCTCGATTTTCGATGACACCGTGTCGATGCAGTCGGCAATGTAATCATACCCCGAAAGCGGGTAATCGTCGGCATTTTCGGGGGTGTAGAAAACATTGTTTACGCTGACCACGGCAGCCGGATTGATATCCAATATCCGCGCCCGCATTACCTCGACCTTTGGCTTGCCTGTGGTGCTTTCAAGCGCGATTATCTGCCGGTTGCGGTTGGTGAGGCTAACGGTGTCGCTGTCAAAAAGCGAAATATTGCAAATCCCGCTTCGGGCAAGCATTTCGCAGACATATCCGCCCACTCCGCCTATTCCGAACACGGCGACTCTTGCGTTTTTCAGCCGCTCCATCCCTTCAGCACCGATTAAAAGTTCTGTTCTTGAAAATATATCCATAAATTATCTTACCTTGTCCAATCTTTCAATAATCAGCTTTGCGACAATTCCGGTGACCGTCCCAAAGACCGCTCCAAACAGCAAAAGAGCCGGAAGATACCCTAAAACTCCCCTGCCCATCATAAAACACGCCGCCGCAAGCTGACCGATATTGTGAAAAACTCCGCCCGCCGCGCTAACTCCCACCGGCGAAAAGCGGTTCCACTTTTTCAGGATTATCATAACGGCAAGGCTCAAAGCCCCGCCGCAAAGGCTGTATATAAGCCCCTTAAGGTTGCCGAACAGCAGCCACGAAAGGACTATCCGAACCAGCGAGACCAAAGCAGCCTCGACAGGCGAGCAAAGGTATAACGCCGCCAGAACCGCCAGGTTTGCAACTCCCAACTTTGCCCCGGGGATTCCTATAGACGGCAAAAGCAATTCCAACCAGCTGAGTCCGAACCCAAGCGCCGCCAGAACTCCGACATATGCCGTCCGCCTGACCGCTTTATTCTTGATTCCTGCGCCCTTAGCCCCACTCATGCCCTTTCACCACCATCTACAAAACAAAATCGTAATCCTCGCCGGATATCTCAACGCTAACGCCGCTTGGAAGACATACTATCGCCTCGCCGCCGCGGGATATCCTGCCCCTGCGCTCGCATAGCTTGTCGGGGCAGACTGCGTTTTTAACGTACACCCCGCCGCCCTCTATGACAACTGTCAGCAGTCCGTCAACCTCTATTTCCATGTCATCGCTTATGGGATATTCGCCAAAAACCTCGCCGTTTTCGCGGATGATAACGGTTTTGCCCTCGGATTTTCCGGCGTTCAGTATCAGATAGGCTATCAGAGCCAGAGCAACCAGTGCCGCTATAAGAACGCAGTCGGCAAGCGGCTTTGAGATTCTTTTATCACTTCTCATAGCTCAATGTCCCCGACTGTCTGAGTGCTGCCGTCGGGCATAACCCAGATTGCCTTAATCTCCAGCTTTTCGCAGAGAGCCTTTCCCGATTCAAAGTCCATGCAGAACAGCGAGGTCGACAAAGCGTCGCCGTCGGCAGAATTTTCGCACACCACCGTCACCGAGCGGTAGATATCCGCCGGATAAAGCGTTTCGGGATTTATAATGTGGGAATACCGCACGCCGTCAAGCTCGAAAAACCGCTCGTAATCCCCGCTTGTCACTATGGATAAATCCTTTGCCTTTATCCCTGTAAGAATCCCGCCGTTTGGGTCGCGCACGCCTATATTCCAGTCGCCGTCGGGCTTGGAGCCTGATGTTTTTACGTTTCCGCCAAGGTCGAGTGCAAAATTCTTTATTCCCAAGTTTCGGACAAGCTCAGCCGCCCTTTGCGCGGCATAGCCCTTTGCAATCGCGCCAACGTCTATGCGCATTTCATGGTCTGAAAGGGTGATTTTGCCGTCCCCGATAATCAGCTTGGATATATCCATGTGCATAGATGCCTGCGTTAGCTTATCCTTATCAGGAAGCACGCCGTCCTCGCGCGCATCATGCCAGAGCGAAAGCACCGAACCCATGGCAATGTTGAGCTTTCCGCCCGAAATATCGTAATACTCCTTGCCAAGCTCCAAAAGGGATTCGATATCCTTGTCGGGATTTTCAAGATAACCGTCTCTGTTCAAAGCCAGAAGCCCGCCGTTGGGCGGACCTTCGTAAATATCAAAGAGCCGGTGAAGCCGCAAAAGCTCCTCATGCAGGCTTTCGCTAACGCTTTCAAATTCCTCTTCGGATTCGCAGTATGCCGTGAATGTGCATACCGTGTCAAAAACGTCAGTATAGCTTGTCTGATAGCGTTCGGGAGGATTCCCGCAGCCGCTGAATATACTCAGCGAAATAAGAACCGCCCAAAGCGCCGTGAGAAGTCTTTTCATGCTCACCGACCCCCATATTAATTTTCATCAATCGGTCACTGACCAATAACTACCGCCTTATCGCGCTTAACGATAATCTTTGCGGGACACTTTTCTGCGCACTTGCCGCAGCCAATGCACTTGGACTGGTCAATCGCGGCAAGGTTGCCGACAACGGTTATCGCGCCTGTCTCGCAGATTCTTGCGCACATTCCGCAGCCTAAGCAGCCCTCCGAGCAGGCGGACTTAACGTCCTTGCCCTTTGCATGGGAGGAGCAGCGCACAACGTACTGCGCGTCGTATGGTATGATCTCGATAAGGTGATTCGGGCAGACCGAAACACACTTTCCGCACGCCTGACACTTCTCTCTGTCAACGACAGCCAGACCGTCAACTATCCTTATAGCGTCGAACTGGCAGACGCTTGCGCAGGTGCCAAAGCCGCAGCAGCCGTATGCGCACTTTTTAGCGCCGTGCTTGGGTGCAAGATATGCTATGCGGCAGTCGTGCTCGTCGAAATAGCTGTAGTCGACGTTGGTTTTGGCACAGCTGCCGGAGCATTTTACAAACGCCGTCATTCTCACGCTCGGCTCGAGCGATACGCCCATGATCTCGCCGATTTTAACCCTGTCTGAAGACGGGCAGAGGGACGGGTCTGCGCCGTCGGCGACTATCGCTTTTGCATAAGCGTCGCAGCCGGCATATCCGCATCCGCCGCAGTTGCTTCCTGCCAGACATTCGCGGACGGCAGCTTCTCTCGGGTCGGCTTCAACCTTAAACTTATCCGCCAAAAAGCCCAGTCCCACGCCGATTATGATACTGATAACAATTATTACCGCAGCGGCTATAAGTATTCCTGTCATTATAAATCACCATGCCTTTGCCTTGCAAAGGCATACCTTTCTATAGATTTGAGACGGTTTTGCGCCAGCAAAATTGCCGCCCGCTCTCCGGCGGCAAAGGCTCAAATCGTGCGGGTGAATATGTCCGCCCAAGAAAGAGTCCGCAAGGGCTCTTGATTGGCTGGAAGCATTTCACACGCTTGCCGCCTCCCTTAAAGTGTGCCCGAGAAGCCTACAAACGCCATAGCCATAAGTCCGGCTGTAACCAAAACTATAGGCATGCCCTTAAAGGCTTCGGGGATGTTGTTGTCTTCAATTCTTTCGCGTATTCCCGACATTATAACTATTGCGATAAGGAATCCGACCGCCGTTCCGACCGAGTATATCATAGTCTCGGCAAAGCCGTAACCTTTCTGAGCGGAATCTATGGCAACGCCTAAAACCGCACAGTTGGTGGTTATAAGCGGCAGATACACGCCCAAAGCGTTATAAAGCGAGGGTATCTTCTTTTTAAGTATGATTTCGACTGCCTGAACCAGCGCGGCAATTATCAGGATAAACACTATCGTGCGCAGGTAAACAAGGTCGAATTTAACTAAAATCAGCTTGTTTATGACGTATGTTATAGCGGAGGAAAGGGCTATAACCGCTATTACAGCCGAGCCCATTCCCACCGCAGTAGAGGTCTTTTTGGAGACTCCCAAAAACGGACACAAGCCCAAAAAACGGCTTAAAACAACGTTGTTTACAAGTGCCGCGGATATTATCCCCAAGAAAAGAGTTGTTATAGCGTTCATTTATTTTCGCTCCTTTCCGCTTTGCCCAGCGAGCAGGATTTGTCCATGCAGCCGGCGCATCTGCCGTCGCACTCAAAGCCCTTTTTGTTGGTTGCGCTGGGTGCCTTGAATTTGTTCTGAAGAGCTGTGAGAATCGCCAGAACAAAGAACGCGCCCGGAGCAAGTATCATGATTGATATGGGCTGGAAGCTTTGCGGCATTATCCTCATGCCAAAGAAGGTTCCCGCGCCCAAAAGCTCGCGCACTGCACCTATAATCGTCAGCGCAAGGGTAAAGCCCAAGCCCATTCCCAAGCCGTCGAAGAAGGAGGCAACCGGCGGGTTTTTGGAAGCGTAGCTCTCCGCTCTGCCTAAAATTATGCAGTTTACTACTATCAGCGGGATATACAATCCCAGCGAAGCATAAAGGCTTCTTACATACGCCTGCATTAAAAGCTCGACAATGGTTACAAACGAAGCCACAACAACGATATACGCAGGCATTCGCACCCTATCAGGAATGAACTTTCGCAAAAGCGATATCATCAGGTTGGACATCATAAGAACCGCGCAGGTTGAAAGTCCCATTCCCAAGCCGTTTATCGCGCCGGTTGTAACGGCAAGCGTGGGGCACATGCCCAGCATAAGCACAAAGGTCGGGTTTTCCTTTAAAATACCGTTATACAGTCTTTCCAAAGCTGTTTTCATATTACTCCGCCTCCGTTTCAGTTGCAACTATTCCCAATTTTTCGGATGCAAACCCGATTCCGGTGTTCACTGCATTGGTTACTGCCCGTGTGGTAAAGGTCGCGCCCGAGATAGCGTCTATCTCATTTGGAGCAATCTTGCCGGTCTTTGTATACTTAACCGAGCCGGAATTTATGCCCTTAAACTGACCTATCCAGTCCTCGTTCTGGCAGTTTGCGCCCAAGCCGGAGGTTTCGGACATCTGGGTTACCTTAACGCCGGTGATCTCGCCGGTTTTGGATATACCCAGCGAAAGCACAATGTCTCCGGCGTATCCCTCATGAGACGTAAGAGACAGCACACAGCCTATATCCGCGCCGCTTTCGTCCTTGGCATAGAGTGCGGCGTTAAGCGTGACGTTTCCGCCCGACAGCTCTGCCGGGCATTTGCCCTCAACCGCTTCAAAGCTTGCCGCCTGCGGAAAGACCTCTCTGTATGAAGCCTGAAGCTCCTCTTCCTTTGCAGCCGCAATAGTGTCCTTGGTGACCGAATAGACCACCGAAAGAAGCACACCGGCAATAAGGGTTATCGCAACGAGTCTTAAAGTATCCTTAACTATCCTGCTCATTTTGAAGCCTCCTTATGTTCAAGTCCGAACGGCTTTGGAGCCGTCCACTTCTCTATAAGGGGTGTTAAAAGATTTGATATGATGATAGCATAGCTCATGCCCTCGGTAGAGCCGCCGCAGGTGCGGATAAACGCCGTTAAAAAGCCTATCAGAACGGCATATATAACCTGTCCCCACTTGGTTACGGGGGCTGTTACATAGTCTGTAGCCATGAATACTGCACCCGCAAGAAGTCCGCCGCCCATAAGGTGGGTTGCAACGTAGTTGATATCAACATCAGCACCCTTACCAAGTCCGAACAGCACCACAAACACCGCTGCCGAGCCTATAACGCACAAGGGGATTCTGGGGCTGATTACCCTTTTTATCAAAAGATAAGCCGCGCCGATAAGTATTGCAAGCGCGCTTGTCTCGCCGATGGTTCCCGAATGAGTACCCAAGAAAAGGGTGGTAAGGGGGACGCTTCCGCCGTCTCTGAGAATTGCCAACGGAGTGGCGCCCGAAACACCGTCGATTGCGGGGTAGGCGGTCATTATCGTCGGGAAGGATATGAGCAAAAAGCACCTTGCTGCAAGGGCAGGGTTCATAAAGTTTTGTCCAAGTCCTCCGAAAAGGCATTTAACCACGATTATAGCAAACGCTCCGCCTAAAATCGGCAGCCACCACGGTGCGGTGGAGTAAAGGTTGAGTGCTAATATCATACCGGTTACGACCGCGCTGAAATCGCCTATGGTCGCCTTCTGCTTTAAAAGTCTCTCAAATATGTATTCGCTTCCCACGCAGGAGGCTATGCTTAAAGCGGTTATAA
>USEH01000016.1 GCA_900553675.1 uncultured Ruminococcus sp.
CAAAAACAAAAAACGCCGAGCTCATACTCGCCTGTGGAGGAAGAAGCGTCCGCATGGGCAGCAATAAGCTGCTTATGGATATATGCGGAAAGCCCTGTATTCTGCGCACCTGCGAAGCCTTCGATTCCTGCAAGTATATAAAAAGAATAATCATTGCTGCACCGTCTGAGCTTCATGATGTCTACCGCAAAACGCTTGAACCGATAAAAACGCCAATAACGTTCGTAAATGGGGGAGACACCCGCCAGCAGTCGGTAATGAACGCTGTAAAAGAGGCAAAAGAGGATATAATAGTCATACACGACGGTGCAAGACCGCTTATAACCTTGTCTGTTATAGAAAAGTCGGTCGAGGAAGCCTTCAGCTTCGGAAGCTCGATAGTATGCGTTCCGTCCAAGGATACAATCAGACTTGACAACGGCGAAAGCTCTTATTCTCCGCCAAGAAGCAGCGCATACATTGTTCAGACGCCGCAGAGCTTTTCGCGAAGTCTCTATCTCAAAGCGTGCGAAACGGCTGATGGTGACTATACCGACGACGCTCAGCTTCTGGACGCCGCAGGAATCAAACCTCATATAACCTTAGGCGAATATTCAAATATTAAAATAACAACAGTGGAGGATATTGATATGGCACGCTCACTTATCGGCGATATGCCAATCGGCAGCACTCCAAGAATCGGTCATGGATATGATGTTCACAGGCTGGTTGAGGGCAGAGCGCTTATTCTTGGCGGCGTGAATATTCCATATGAAAAAGGTCTTTTGGGACATTCCGACGCTGATGTTCTCACACATGCATTGATGGACGCTCTTTTAGGACCAGCCGCACTCGGCGATATAGGCAAGCTGTTCCCAGACAGCGACGACAGGCATAAAGGTGCTGACAGCATCGAGCTTCTTAAAAATGTCGTAAAGCTGCTCGCAGAAAAAGGCTTTGGCATAGTGAACGTTGATGTGACTGTAATAGCGCAGTCGCCCAAGCTATCTCTGTATATAGAGGATATGAGAGCGCGGATTAGTTGTGCCATGAACATTCCAATAAGCGCGGTATCGGTAAAAGCTCCCACCGAGGAACGCCTTGGCTTCACCGGCTCAGGCGAGGGTATCGCGGCGCACGCAGTTGCTATGATTCGGGGATAAACCAATAGCACCAATGGCTTGTATCTCATATAATGTATTGTAATACTGTAATTATTATTTTGAGGTGCAAGCAGAAATGAAATATACACTTATTGCGGTTTCCTCTATAACCTATGCCATGAAAGCCAAAAGACTCCTGAACGGCATGGGCTATTACTGCGAAATTGAAAAAACTCCTAAAAATCTTTCCTCCGGCTGCGGATATTCCATACGTGTCAAGGATAGCTCGGAGGTCATTATCGGAATACTCAAAAACAACGGAATTGAATATAAGGCTCTTATGTCTGTAAACAGGTAGCGGTGAGCATTATGAGAACGGTCAATAATGTCAATGCCGCAGCGACTAAAGCGGTTTATTTTGATAATGCCGCAACGTCTTATCCCAAGCCGCCTTCGGTCAGAACGGCAGTTTCTGAGGCTGTCGATAAATACGGCGGCAATCCCGGACGGGGTGGACACAGCTATTCCATAAACGCCGCAAAAATAGTTTTTGAGACAAGAAGCACAGCTGCTCAGATGTTCGGTGCAAGTGTGGAAAACGTCGTGTTCACGCTAAACTGCACCCATGCACTTAATTACGCAATAAAGGGCGTGCTAAAGCCGGGCGACCGGATGGTTATATCATCCATGGAGCATAATTCGGTTGCAAGACCATCGTATGCGCTCTCAAAAAGAGGGGTGCGCGTTGATGTTGCAACCATAGGTAGAACAGACGAAGAAACACTGAAATCTTTTTCTTCGCTGATAACAAGCTCAACCAAATGCGTTGTCTGCACGGCAGCAAGCAACGTGACAGGAAGAATAATGCCAATCCGCGAGATAGCTCAGCTCTGCCGCAAAAGGGGAGTGTGCTTCATTGTAGACGCTGCTCAGGCGGCGGGAATAATCCCGATATCCTTAGCCGATGGCATGAATTTCATATGCACGGCGGGACACAAAGGTCTTTACGGCACAACCGGAACAGGTCTTCTGATTTCAGACGGGAAGTTTACTCCGTCAACCATCATAGAGGGAGGAACCGGCGCTACCTCGGCAGAGCTTAACCAGACCGGATTTATGCCGGAGCTTTTGGAAAGCGGAACGGTGAATACCGTCGGGATAGCTTCGCTGAACGCCGGAATGAAGTTTGTTAAGCAGACCGGTCTTGAAAGCATATATAACCACGAGGATGCTTTGTGTGAGCTTCTTTTGGAACGCATATCGCCGATCGACGAGGTAACGGTTTACCGCCGAGGAGACAAATTTGTTCCTATAGTTTCGTTTAACGTAGAAGGCATACCGGCAGACGCTCTTGCTTCTGCACTTTCGGATAAGGGCTACGCTCTGCGAGGAGGACTTCACTGCGCTCCGCTGGCACATAAAACCATAAGAACTCTGTCGGATGGGACGGTAAGATTTTCGCCTTCCGTCTTCAGCTCGGAAAAGGATGTTAAAGAACTTGCAGAATTAATAAAAAAATTTGCAAAACATGGTCTGTAGCTATTGTATTTTTGATTGATAGCTGTTAAAATATAATGTGGAACGAAAGTAAAGGCAGCACCAAAAAATGAATTGCTGTCGTCAAGGATTTTGGTGTTGCCTTAAACGCTGATTGCCTGCATATTCAAACGGTCAGCTTCGCAAAACGCTCAGTCGGAAGGGGAAATGAAATTGGAATACATAAGTATTTTTTGGTC
Source organism: uncultured Ruminococcus sp. (assembly GCA_900553675.1). Lineage (GTDB taxonomy): Bacteria > Bacillota > Clostridia > Oscillospirales > Ruminococcaceae > Faeciplasma. Next base: position 2,819 of record USEH01000016.1, read on the forward strand.
AAGGATGTTAAGCATACTCGGATCTATAAATTGGCGAGATATAATTGATATTATTCTTCTGACCTATTTCCTGTACAAAGGAATAAAGCTTGTAAGGGAAACAAAGGCTCAGCAGCTTATAACCGGTATTGCAATCGTGCTTGTGGTATACTTTATTTCAAACGCCCTTAAGCTTAAGGTTATGTCTTACCTTCTCGAAAACTTCTTGCAGGTTGGAATCATTGCAATAGTAATAGTTTTCCAGCCTGAGCTGCGAAGGCTTCTTGAAAAGGTCGGACGGACGAACGTTAAATCCCTGAATGTTTTCAGTGACGCAAGATCGGAGAATCTTGTCCAGAGCTGGTCGAGGACTATTGACGTTATAGGCGAGGCTGTAAGCCAGCTTTCCGAAACTGCAACCGGCGCTCTTATAGTAATCGAGCGCAAAATCCATCTCGGAGAGCAGATAGATACAGGTACGGTTTTAGACTGTCTGCCAAGCGTTGCAAGCTTTGGAACGATATTCTTCCCCAAAACTCCGCTTCACGACGGCGCAGTAATAATCAGAGACGCGCGCATAATAGCTGCAGGATGCTTTTTGCCCACTCCGCAGAAGGAAGAAAGAATTAATAAGCTTCTGGGCTCAAGACACCGCGCGGCAATAGGCATGAGCGAAAATTCAGACGCTATAATAATTGTAGTTTCGGAGGAAACCGGAACAATTTCAATAGCCGAAAACGGTGAGCTGACAAGGGGCTACACCAAGGACAGGCTTATAAAGTACCTCAAGTCACAGATAATTCCCGAAAAGCCCCAGAACGAAAACGGATTCTTTGCAAAGCTGAAACAAAGAAGGGAGAATAACAATGCCGGAAAAATTGAAGAAAAGAAATAGTTCCGTTAATAGAAGCAGTATCATCACTTTTGTTGTGTCGGCTGTTCTTGCAGTTATAATATGGCTTGTCCTTTCATTAACGGCTTTTCCGGAGATGACTCTGTCGCTGAAAGAGGTTCCCATCGACTTTTCTATCACAAACAGCTATGCCGATAATTCCGGCTTGTCGATAATGAGCCGGTCGGATGAAGCAGCCAACGTTAGAATCAAAGGTCTGCGCTATCAGATAGGCGAGTACACAAGCGAAGATATTCATATAGGGCTTAATTTAGACTCTGTAAGAGCACCGGGAAAATATGACCTTGCCCTTGTTGTCACCAGCGTGAATGGCGACGAAATCGAGGTTGAAATCGAGCCTAAGACCGTCAATGTCGAGTTTGACAAAATGACCACCAAAACCTTCTCGGTTGAGGACGGCACCCTTACAGCAGATATCTCCAACCTCACTGCCGCAGACGGATATATGATAGCTACTGATGAAATAACAATAGAACCGTCCTCGGTTGAGCTCTACGGTCCGCAGGACTATATCGAGCAGATAACCTCATGCTCGGTATCGGTCAACAACGCATATACTGCTATAAAAACAATCAATACCGATAAGACATCATTAAATGTCTATAACGGCACTACTGTCATGACAACCGATAGGGTTGCTTCGGAGCCTATAAGCTTTACACTTAACGTCCCTGTTTATATGGTTAAAGAGCTGCCGCTTGCCATTGATATTGATCCGCCTTTTGAAAGCTTCAACCTTTCGTCGTTGGATGGGGCTGTAAGAATCGAGCCTGAGAGCATTATTGTCAAGAGTATGGACGACAGGATAAAGAAGCTTGAAAAGCTGACATTAGATGGAAGCATAAGCCTTAAGGATATAACAGTCGGCACGGCCTTCGCATGGAGAATACCCGACAAATCCTATTACACAAACATATCCGGAACCGATCAGGCGCTGATAAGCTTTGACCTCGAAGGCTACAGTACAAAGAAATTCAGAATTAATAACTCGCAGGTAAGGGTTATTAACATCGAGCCGGGATATCGTGTTTCCGTTGAGACCAATAGGCTGAATGTCACTGTAGTCGGTCCTGCTGATGTACTTGAAGAAATAGATGCTTCGGATATTGTAGCTCAGATTGACTATATGGAGCATGCATTCACAACGGGTCTCAATATGCGAGAGGCTACGATTTATCTGCCGCAGTATGACAATTGCTGGGTTTACGGTTCACATCAGATAATGCTGAATGTTGAAGAAGTAGCTGAGGATGTCAATGTAAACGAATAAGATTTGAACAAATATGCAGGGTCTAAACAGACCCTGCTTTTATGTGGAGATTATATGCCGATAATTATAATGAATATCCGCTCTGAAGTAGGAGCGGATAAGGACGCTATAATAGCAAAAGCCTGTAAAGCTGCTTTACTTAACAAGAAAGATGTTACCTCTGCTCATATACATAAGTCCTCACTGGACGCCAGAAAGCGCAGCGATATCCACCTTGTGAACTCCGTTATGCTTAGTCTTTCATCGAAGGAGCTGGAGATAAAGCTGTCGGAGAGCCTTAAAAACGTAAAATACTTTGAAGAGCCGGAGCTTACGCCGAGGATATCCCGCCAAAAGCGAGACGGAAGGGCTGTTATAGCGGGATTCGGTCCCGCTGGAATGTTCTGCGCGCTTGTTCTTTCGGAATACGGCTATAAGCCGATTGTACTGGAAAGAGGCGCGGATGTTGACGCCCGCGTTAAAGCGGTTGAGGACTTCTGGTCTGGCGGTAAGCTTGACCCGAACACCAATGTCCAGTTTGGCGAGGGCGGCGCGGGGACGTTTTCCGACGGCAAGCTGACAACAAGAATCGGCGACTCTCTTGCAAGATACGTCATGAGGCGTTTTGCCGACTTCGGCGCGCCGGATGAGATACTTTTTAAAGCTAAGCCGCATATCGGAACGGATAAGCTCCGCGGAGTGGTAAAGTCTATCCGTCAAAGGATAATAGAAAACGGCGGGGAAGTAAGATTTTTGACTCCTGTTGAGGACATCAACATTTCACAGGGCAGAGTAGAAAGCGTTATCTGCGCAGACGGCAGTATTCCTTCAAGTGCGGTAGTAATGGCAATAGGTCATTCCGCGCGTGATACGTTTGAGATGCTTCTATCGCGAGGGGCACTGTTGCAGCCAAAGCCTTTTTCGGTCGGCGCAAGAATCGAGCATACTCAGGCAGACGTAAACAGAAGCCTTTACGGTGAATATGCAGATAATCCAAACCTTCCTGTAGGGGAATATCAGCTGTCGCATAGAAGACCGGACGGTCGTGCTGCTTATACCTTCTGTATGTGTCCCGGCGGAAGCGTTGTAGCCGCTGCAAGCGAGGAAGAGGGAATAGTGACAAACGGCATGAGTGAGTATGCAAGAAACGGCAAAAACGCTAATTCCGCTCTTGTTGTATCCGTCACGCCGGATGATTTCGGAAACGGAGCTTTAGACGGCGTTGACTTTGCAAGAAATCTTGAAAGGCGCGCCTATCAGATGAGCGGCAGCTATAAGGCGCCGCATTCAACGGTGGCAAGCTTTATGGATGAGCTTACAAAAAAGCCGTCGGTATCGCCGACATACCGCCCGGGAACGGTCGATTGCGACCTGAACAGGCTCTTTCCAAAGTTCGTAAGCGACATGATGAAGGAAGGCATAAGAAGGTTTTCCCGGGAAATGAACTGCTTTGGCGACGGTGGAGCTATCCTCACCGCTCCCGAAACCAGAACATCATCTCCGGTGAGAATATTAAGGTCTGATAATTTCAATGCCGTCGGGATAGACAACCTTTATCCCTGCGGAGAGGGCGCGGGCTATGCCGGAGGAATAGTGTCTGCCGCTGTGGACGGTGTTAAAACCGCTCTTAAAATAATGGAGTCCTTTGCTCCGCCGGAGGACTGACAGATAAAAATCAGGAATGGGCATAGGAGCAGAGTGCTTATCAGCCCATTTTTGTTTTATAAAAAAATTTCAATCATTTTTCCAACCTTTTATATTGTGCGGTGTCTGTATGTATGAAAGCGCTTTTAAACTGCAAGGAGAAAAACTTATGACTGAAAACAATGCTCAAAAGCTGATAGAGAAGTACGTGAGGCCTATATACGGCTTTTGCCTGAAACGCTGCAAGACCTTGGAGGACGCCGAGGATTTAGCTCAGGAAACTGCTCTTAAAGCATACAGAACACTTATTATCCGCGACGATATAGGCGATCCCGACAGGTTTATCTGGACTATGGCTCATAACGCGCTGAGCAACTATTACCGCGATTTCAGCCGGAATTCATATGGAATGGTCAACATAGATGAGCTTTCCGAAGTGCTGGCAAGCTCTGAGAATCATCCGATAGATTCTCTTATAGAGGCTGAAACCGTCGCCAAGCTCAAAAGCGAAATAGCCTACCTTTCAAAGCTGCAAAGGGGAATTGTAATTGCTTATTACTTTGAGGGAAAAAAGCTTGATGACATCGCGCACGGGCTTGATATCCCGCTGGGAACGGTAAAGTGGCATTTGTTTGAAGCCAAAAAAGATTTGAAACGAGGTATGGAAAAAATGAGAAACACAAGCGATTTAAAATTCAATCCTATAAAATTCCTTTACGTTGGTACAAGCGGCTGTCCCGGCTCAAAGGGAGCTGACAATAACTTTTTCCGCAGCAGACTTGCGCAGAATATTGCTTATTGCGTCTGGAAGGAAGAGAAAACAGTCAATGAAATTGCCGAGGATTTAGGCGTATCGCCTGTATATGTTGAGGAGGAAGCGGAATATCTCGCCGAATACGGCTATCTGAAGGAGTGTAAAGGTAAGTACCTTTGCAACATTATCATCGAAGAACCCACAGCCGAGCTTATCAAGCTGCGCGATGATATCTATTCAAAGGCGGCGAGACTTGTTGCAAACGAGCTTTATGACGAGCTTTCCTCCAGCGACATTCTTAACGATCCCAACATCTGGGGAGGCGTAACCGGAAAAATGAGCTTTACCGAAGACACTCCGCGTGATAAGAATTATCTTCTCTGGTCGCTGATACCCTATATCGCCGCAAACAGCGGCAAGGAGCTTTACAAGGAGGATATCCGTTTTGAGGATGTTTCAACTGTCCGCCCGGATGGCGGCAACACCATCTGCATGGCGACAGTCGAAAACGAAAGCGTGAAAGGCGAGTGCGAAAGCGACTGGTGCGGCATATGCTGGAATGAATCGGATAACCTCACCCTGTGGCAGCTTGATACCAATTTTTCGGAGCATAGAGTAAACGACAGCTATCATTACGATTCCATGCGGGTAATCTCGCTTCTCAAAAGAGAATACGAGGACGGCGATCTCAGCCCGGATGAATATGCTTTCTTAAGCCAAAGGGGACTGATTAATGTTCTTAATGACGGTGGAAACATTAAAACAGCTTATCGCTGCATCTGGCTTGAGGGTGAAGAAATCGAAAAGAAGCTTTTGGATATCGGGACAAAAATCAAGCAAAAGCACGCTTCAGAGCTGGAAATGATGAATCACGAGCTTGAAGCCGCATTCACAAAGGATGCCCCCAAGCATCTTGTAAAAATGCAGAAGTATGGTTTGCAGCACATCTTCTACTTGAACAGCCAGTTTGTAAGAAGCTGTCTTGATGAACTTATGTCGAGCGGCAGGCTTAAGGCTCCTAAAGAAGAGGAGAAGATTTCTCTTACTACTGTTATTATAAACCGCAAATAATCGCAAATAGCAAAATCCGATTCGTGCAATATATAGGCACGGGTCGGATTTTTGTTAAAAAAATATAAATTTTTGTTATACCCCCTTGACTTACAGACTGTTTTGTGCCAAACTATAATTAGTATTCAAATTAGACAAGGAAAGGAATTAACAACCATGCCAGAAATCAAAAAACTACATAAGGCACTGATTTACAGCTCTGCCGCACATAGAAAAGTCTGCCGAAGCGAATTCCAGAAGCTGAATCTTTCGGAGGGACAGCCAAAGGTTTTGGAGGCGTTGTCGGAAAAGGAAGGCTATCTGCAAAAGGATCTGGCTGCAAGATGCCATGTCGAGCCTGCCACCATGACAATAATCCTTACCAACATGGAGAAAATGGGATATATCCGCAGAGAAACGGCTCACGTTTCGGGCGGAAAGCGCGCTTTTGCCGTGTATCTCACCGACGCCGGAAGGGAAGCTGCCGCTTTGGTCGAGAAAATTGTGTGCGATGTTGAACAAATCAGTCTCGAAGGATTTTCTCAAGAGGAAAAAATGCAGCTTTTGGATTATCTAAAAAGGCTTGGCGATAACCTTGCTGCCACTTTGAATAAATAATTTATCGGAAAGAGGAACATTATGAAAAAGCTTTTTAAGGGAGTGCTGATAACCATGCTGATGTGCGCTGTAACCAGTGCTTCATTTTCTGGGTGTGCGAAAAAGGTAAAAATATATGACGAGATTCCGAGCGACTATAAGAAAGCCTGCGAGGAGGGCGGAACCGTCCAGAAAATAACCTATCCCACAAAGGACTATTCCGCAAACATGGAGGAATACGAAAAGGAAGCATATATCTACCTTCCTCCGAACTATGACGAAAACAAGAAATACAACGTTATGTTCCTGCTTCATGGCGTCGGCGGAGACGTTTGGGAGTGGGGAATGACCGGCGACAATTCCGACGTTAAAAAGATGATGGACAACATGATTCTTAATGGCGATATTGACCCGTTTATAGTAGTAACACCCAACGGAAGATCCACAAGAAACTGCCATGATACTTCGTTCGGAAATATCGACCCGTTCTACATCTTTGGCAAGGAGCTGCGCTACGACCTTATACCGTATATCGACGCTAATTATGCCACCTATGCCGATTACTCGGAGGGTTATGATGTCACCGCAGCTCGCGAGCATAGAGCCTGCGCGGGTCTTTCAATGGGCGGAATGCAAACCACTAATATAGGTCTTTGTGAATGTCTTGATTTGTTCAGCTATTTCGGAGGTTTCAGCTCCTGCCCGACTACATATTCAGCGGCTGAAATCGCCAAGAAGCTCGAAAACTTCCCTGATTACGATATCAAGTACTTCTATAACATCTGCGGCACTGAGGACGGTATAGCTCTTGCAAGCCACACCAACGCTTTGGGAATAAAGAATGTCAACGGCGAAGGCGACGACGCCAAGCCGGAGCTTTTAAAGCTTACCGACAAGCTCAGCAGCAAAAACTTCTATTGGCAGACCCATTCCGGCGGACACGATTTCGGCATATGGTTCTTGGGTTTCTACAACTTTGCTCAGATAGCCTTTACACAATGATTTAGTCAGAAACAATCGGTGCAAAACCACTGTATTAAGGTTTTGCACCGATATTTTTTGTTTATGTGAGCAGCGCTCTAATCTTTTGAACGGTTTTTCCTGAAAATCAGCATCAGCAGTCCTGATACTATCGGAACAGCTGCGGCAAAAATCAGCGACCATGCCATTTCAGCTGGGCAGAGCGGAATCGTCTCCATAACAATCGAAGCCTGCGGAAGGTATATGCACAATGCCGTTACTGCGGCAGATACAATTACCGCAAGCAGAAGCCACAGATTTTTAAAAGGATTCATTCTGAATATCGAAACATACTCACTTCTACATTCAAAAACGTGTATCAGCTGACTTGCAATCAGCGTTACCAAAGCGCAGGTGCGGGCAGTTGAAAGGTCAGTTCCTATGTACATCAGCGAATAAGCAAAGCACCCCAATGTGCATATTCCGATAAGTATTCCGCGTATGATGATTTTGTGCAAGAGACCGCCGCTGAAAAAGTCTCCCGAAAATCTCTGTGGCTTCATTTCCATTACCGCCTTTTCTGTCTTTTCCATTCCCAAGGCGATAGCCGGAAGACCATCAGTGACAAGATTTACAAGAAGAATCTGAGTGGGAAGAAGTATCACCGGCATACCAAGAATGATGGATAAAAACATAACCATAACCTCGCCGATGTTGCAGGATATAAGATATCTGACAAATTTGCGTATGTTTGAATAAACCGTCCTGCCTTGTCTGACAGCTTCGCAGAGGGTGGAAAAGTCATCGTCAAGCAGTATAATGTCAGCCGCTTGCTTGCAGGCGTCGGTTCCCGATTTGCCCATTGCAACGCCGATGTTTGCCTCCTTGACGGCAGGGGCGTCGTTTACACCGTCTCCGGTCATTGCGACAATGTTGCCCTTTCTTTTGAATGCCGATACAATTCTAAGCTTATCCTTTGGGTCGACCCGCGAAAATACGCTTACTCTTGAAATAACAGCGTCAAGCTCTTTGTCGGATAGCTTATCCAGCTCGTCTTTTGAAAGGCTTATGCCGCCCATTCGCAGTATGCCTATCTCGCGCGCGATAGCTTCGGCAGTCAGCCTGTGATCTCCTGTTATCATGACTGTTTTTATGCCTGCGCGTCTGAGCTCTGCAACCGAACGTTTTGCTTCCTTTCGCGGAGCGTCTATCATTCCCATAAGACCTATAAATACCTTGCCATCGCTTCCACGCGACAGCGAAAACGCCATAACCCTGAGTGCTTTTGAGGCATAGCCCTCGGCGATGTCCATAAGCCTTTTTTTATCCAGAGACGACAGCAGCACAACTCCGTCGTCGGTAAGCGCATACCTGCACTGACCGATAATAACGTCCGGTGCGCCCTTGGTGTAAACGGCTTCGCCCTTAGTTGATACGACCGATACGCTCATCTGCTTGGTTTCGCTTTCAAAGGGAATCTCGCTGATTCTGCGGTATGTTTCTCTTATATTAGATACGCTCATGCCCGCCTTTTCGCAGGCAATAAGCAGTGCCGCTTCGGTAGGGTCGCCGTCGGAACGGCATTCTGAGTTTTCTATTGCTATGCTTGCGTTGTTGCATAACGCTCCGCATATCATAAGCTCACTTAATGCCTCCGATTTTTTATGCGGAGATACCACTCCTGTAATGCTCTGACCCGAACCGCTTACGGTATATTCGCATCCGCCGGCGTAAAGCCTTGTAACAGTCATCTTGTTTTCTGTAAGAGTGCCTGTTTTATCGGTGCAGATAACCGTTGTGCATCCAAGCGTTTCAACCGAGTGTAGCTTGTGAACAAGAGCGTTCTTTTTGAGCATACGACGCACAGCCAGCGCAAGCGCGATTGTGACAGTTGCCGGAAGTCCCTCCGGTATAGCGGCAATAGCAATGGTTATTCCGGTCATGAGCATATCAAAGACCGGTTCGCCTCTTATAATTCCCGCAAGAGCAACCACAAAGCACACGCTGAGACAGATTATGCAGAGTGATTTGCCCAGAGCCGAAAGCTTTTTCTGCAAGGGAGTTTCGTCCTTGCCGGCTTGGTCTATAAGGGCAGACATCTGACCCATTTTTGTATTCATTCCGGTTTGTGTGCATTTTACGGTGGCGTTTCCGCGCGTAACCGAGGTTCCCATGTAAACGCTTCCGCTTTTCTTTCTGACAGCCTCAGATTCGCCGGTGAGTATGGCTTCGTCGCACCATAGACCGTTTTCGCTTACCACGCTTCCGTCGCAGGGAATTCTGTCTCCGGCTTCTATCACTATAACATCGTCCGGCACCAGTAGTGAAGCGTCAATGCTCCTTTTAACGCCGTTTCGTATGACTCTTGCGGTGGGGGACGTTAGCTTTTCAAGAGCTTCCATTGTCTTTTCGGTTCTGTATTCCTGAATAAAGCCCAGAATCGCGTCGAGCAGAACTATAATGATGATTGTAACGGCGTCGTAGATTTCGCCCATTGCCGCCGAAATTATTGTTGCGCCAAGCAGTATAAGAACCATGATGTCCTTGAACTGGTCGAAAAAGATTTTAGCCGCGCTCTGTTTTTTGCTTCCTGTCAGAATGTTTTTGCCATAGTCTTTCAAACGGTCGTTTGCTTCCGCCTCTGTAAGTCCTTTTCCTGGATATTCCTGCATAATAAATCTCCCTTTCACACTTTCACACATCTGAGCTTGACCTTGCTTCTAAGATGAATGTATGAAGGGGAGCGCCTTTTTATTCCTGATGATATCTTCTGTCTGAACCGCAAAAAAATTGCCGCGAAATCATCGGTTTGATTTCGCGGCAATAACAGTTCGATTAATAAGCAGAAAATGTGAATAGTATCAAGCCGATGGGTATATCGCCGAACGCAATCAATTTCTGCCTGCGTGATGTGCGCTTAAAAGCGCCTTGATTTTTTCGTGAGGGTCAAGAATTTCGCTTACAGACATATCGTGGTTCAGCGCGGCTACAAAGTAGGAAACGTACTTTGAGCAGTCAACTATGTGGAACCACTCTTTATTCTTAAGCTCGTCCGGAATGTAGGTAAGGTTGGTACCGAAAACGCCGTCGATAACACCGTCTGCATATGCTTTGTCGAGCTTTTCAAAGCCGGCAGTAAATAAGCCATATGTAGCATAGGCTATAATCTTTCTTGCCTTGCGCTTTTTAAGCTCATAAGCAATATCGAGCATAGACTCGCCGGAGGAAATAAGGTCGTCCGCGATGAATATGTCCATTCCCGTAACGTCGTTGCCAAGATATTCATGGGCAACTATCGGATTTCTGCCGTTTACAACAGTAGAATAGTCGCGCCTTTTGTAGAACATACCAAGATCAACCTCAAGGGCGGAAGCGTAATACATATTTCTTCCCATTGCTCCTTCGTCGGGAGATACCACCATAAAATGCTCTTTGTCGATTTCAAGGTCGTCAAACGCCTTGAACAAAGCCTTCAGCACCTGATAAGAGGGGATGATATTGTCAAAGCCCATCAGCGGAACCGCATTCTGAACTCTGGGGTCGTGTGCGTCAAAGGTCAAAAGGTTTGAAACACCTATCGACTGAAGCTCCTGAAGCATCATTGCGCAGTCAAGCGACTCGCGGTAGTTTCTTCTGTGCTGACGTCCGCCGTAAAGCATCGGCATAATAACGTTTATGCGGTGAGCTTTACCTCCTGCTGCCTGAATTATCCTTTTAAGATCCTGATAGTGATCATCCGGCGACATATGGTTGGTATGCCCGAAAAGAGGGTATGTGCAGGAATAGTTGCCGGTGTCGCAGACTATGAACAAATCATAGCCGCGGATGGTTCTGGAAATCAGAGCCTTAGCATCTCCCGACTGGAATCTGGGGCAGCTGCAAGGAACCAAGAAGGTATCAACATCCTGACCGGACTGCTTAGCCCATGTTACAAGGTAATCGTTGATCCTTTCTCCAAGCTCCTTGGCGCCATCCATAGCAATGATTCCAAGTGGTGCAACGCTGAGTGCAGGATTAAATACCTGTGCGGTTTGTTTCAGCTTTGACATTTTTTATCAATCCTCCAAATTTATTTTTTCAGATATCATTATTAAAGATGATCCGAGCGCTTTTTGCGCGCTCTGTGAACGTTAACAAATATTGTCGCCGCTATAAGACATATCAAGAATATCGGCACAAGCCAAGGGTTTGAATTGCCGATTTTCAGCTGGTTCCAAAGGTTTTGCATCTGAGCGTTAGCCTCGTCCGAAAGATTTACAAATATTTCGGTGTGGTTTACAAGATAGTCATCCGAGGGGTATTGCAGTTCGTTGTTTCTGACCTCTTCGTCTAAAAGCTCGTATGCAGCCTGATTGGGGGTGGAATAGCCGGTGTACTCGCAGTTTGCAAGCGCAACCTCCGGCTCGCACAGGAAGTTTATATACATTTCCGCGGCTTCCTTGTTTTCGGCAGTCTTCGGGATGCATATTGCGTCTACAAACTGGTTTGTGCCCTCTTGGGGGATGCAGTAGGTAAGGTCAGAGTTGTCGTCCATCATGGTAACAGCGTCGCCGGCGTAGTAGGGAGCTATTGCCGCAGAGCCGCCCTCCATCTTGTCGAAGATTTCGTCCATGACGTAGCCCTGAACAACCTCCTTCTGCTCTTTAAGAAGCAGCATAGCTTGTTCAAGCTCCTTGGGGTCTTCGGTGTTCTGAGAATATCCAAGATAGGTCAGAGCCACTCCGAAAGCGTCGCGAGGGTTGTTGAACATAAGGATATTGTTGGCATACTTTTCATCCCACAGCGAAGCCCACGAGGTTATCTCCTCATCAACCATCGTCTGATTGTAGATGATAACAACCATTCCCCAAAGATAGGGGACTGTATAAAGATTCTCCGGGTCATACTCCGGCGATACAAAGGTAGGCATTATGTTTGCAAAGTTGGGAATGTTGTTGTAATCCAGCTTTTGAAGCATATCCTCCTTTATCATTTTGGAAATCATATAGTCGCTCGGAACAACAATGTCGTATGCTGCACCGCCCGAAAGAAGCTTAGAATACAGAGTTTCATTGCTGACAAAGGTGGTATAGTTGACCTTTACGCCGGTAAGCCGCTCGAATGCCTTGTTAACGTCAAGCATTTCCGGCTCGGCTATAGACATGTATTCGCCCCAGTTGGCAACGTTTATAGTTATATTCTGCCCCTTGAACTTGGAGTAATCGTAGTCTGAAAGAAGCTCGGGGTCGAGATTTGAATATGAGCCTATAACGCTGTCAACGTCTTCTTCCTCGGTACTGCCACAGGCTGCGAACATCATAACTGCAAGCGCAGCAGCAATAAGCATGGCAAAGAGTTTTTTAATCATCTTGCACCCTCCTTGCTCATTGCAGCTCTTACAAGAGCTCTTTCGTGACGAAGCTTTCTGTTTTCGATGACGTTTTTGGTTATGAGTATCGCGGAAATAACGATAAAGATTATAGCCGAAAGAGCGTTGATTTCCGGAGATATTTTAAGTCTTGTCATCGACTCAATGGTGATAGAAAGCGTTTGAACGTCAACGCCGGTGGTGAAGTAGCTGACAACAAAGTCGTCAACCGAATAGGTTACAGCCATAAGGAAGCCTGAGAAAATACCGGGCATTATTTCGGGAATGACCACCTTAAAGAACGCCATTTTCTGATTGCATCCCAAATCCAAAGCTGCCTCAACCAGGTTGGGGTTCATAGTTCTAAGCTTGGGAAGGACATTGTAGATAACATATGGGACGTCAAAGGAAATATGTGCCAAGATAAGTGATACAAATCCGAACTTAAAGCCGAAGTAATCAACAAAGAATCTGAAAAGAAGCATGAGCGAAATACCCATGATAATTTCAGGGTTGATAACCGGAATATAGGTAGCTCCCATAATTATTGCGCGGGGAGCTTTTTTCATATTGTGTATGCCCAAAGCTGCCATCGTTCCGAGTATTGTTGCCAGAACCGAAGCCGCCAGTGCTACTATGACCGTGTTCAAAAGCGAACGCAGAATCGCTTCGTTATGGAAAAGCTTAATGTACCAGTCAAAGGTAAAGCCTGTCCAGTTGGCGCGCGATTTTGAAACGTTGAATGAGAACACGATAAGCACAAGTATCGGAAGATACAAAAAGATGTACAGCGCATACATATAGATTTTAGAAGAAAGCTTTTTCATATCATTGCGCCCTCCTCTTCACTTCCGAATTGGTTAAACAGGCTCATCATGAACAGGACAATAACCATTAGAACAAGAGCCATTGCCGAGCCGAGGTGGGGGTTATATGATGCTCCCAAGAACTGCGCCTCGATAAGGTCACCGATAAGGTCGTTGGTTCCGCCGCCCAGCATTCTTGAAATAACAAAGGTTGAAACGCTGGGAACAAATACGGCGATAATTCCGGTGTTTATTCCTGGCATGGAAAGGGGAAGTATTACCCGCCTTACAAGGTTAAGCTTGCTCGAACCCAGATCCTGAGCAGCCTCTATAACGCTCTGATCGATTTTGACCATGACTGAATACAGGGGAAGTATCATAAAGGGCAGATAATTATAAACCATACCCAGTATTACCGCTCCCGCGTTGTTGATAAGGTTTAAAGGACCTATTCCAAGCAGCCCCAAAAATCTGTTGATAAGTCCGTTGGGCTCCAAAAGGGTCATCCATGCATAGGTTCTGAGAATAAAGCTTATCCACATGGGAACCATTATAAGAACTATCAGCGAGGACTGATTAAAGGATTTTGCCCTTGAAATGATGTAAGCCGCCGGAAAAGCCAGTACAAGGCAGATGACTGTTGCAATCATAGCAAAAATGATTGAGCGGAAAAGCACTGCCATGTAGCTTGACATATCAAACAGGTTTTGAAGAGTGAAACCGCCGTCGTTGTCGGTAAGTGCGAATACAACTACCAGACCTAAGGGGACAACGGTAAAAATAAGTATCCATACAACGTATGGTATAGCTAAAGCTTTGGAGGTTTTCATTTATTTTACCTCCGATTTATGCATGATATGAATGTCCATAGGGGTGACATTCATGCCGATAATAGCTCCTACCTCCTCACTTTGGGTGGAGTGGATTATCCATTTATAGCCCAGCGCGTCGACGCTGATTTCATAGTGTACGCCCTTGAAAATGCAGTTTTCAACGACTCCGACGATAGCTCCCTGATACTGCGGAACAACCTTGATATCCTCCGGTCTGATGACGACGTCTACCAGCTCGTCCTTTTCAAAGCTTTTGTCCACACAGGCAAATTCCTTGCCCGCAAATTCTACCAAAAAGTCGCGTCTCATTATGCCGTCGATTATGTTTGATTCACCTATAAAGTCGGCGACAAAGGCGTTTTTAGGCTCGTTGTAAATGTCCTGAGGAGTGCCGATCTGCTGAATACAGCCGTCGCGCATGACGACTACCGTATCGGACATTGTAAGCGCTTCCTCCTGATCGTGGGTTACATAGATGAATGTGATTTCAAGCTCCTGCTGCATACGCTTAAGCTCTATCTGCATTTCCTTGCGCAGTTTTAAGTCAAGCGCGCCGAGAGGTTCGTCTAAAAGCAGTACCTTGGGGCGGTTTACAAGCGCCCTTGCGATTGCGATTCTTTGCTGTTGTCCGCCTGAAAGCGAATTGATTGAACGTTTCTCAAAGCCCTGCATATTAACGAGCTTGAGCATTTCGGAAACTCTCTGAGCAATTTCCTTTTCGGGAAGCTTTTTAATCCGCAGCCCGAAAGCGATATTGTCATAGATATTCAAATGGGGGAATAGTGCATACTTTTGGAAGACCGTATTAACCTCGCGCTTGTGCGGCGGCAGGTTGTTGATCTTCGTGCCGTTAAAAAATAGCTCACCGCTTGCCATTTCGGCAAAGCCACCAATGATTCGCAGGGTAGTGGTTTTTCCACAGCCCGACGGGCCAAGAAGTGTTACGAACTGCTTGTCCATAATGTCGAGGCTGACGTTTTTCAGAACCTGAACACCGTCATACTCAACAACAGCATTTCGTAAGCTGATGATCGCATTTTTCAATTACTTTCTTTGTCTCCTTATTTTTAACAATTTTTTGGCAGCATGATACCCCACAATGCCACATTAATTATATAGCAAAAGATTCAGTATTACAAGCATAATTTAAAATTTTGTTATTCCGACAAAAAAACCATCTTCAGCGGCAATTCTTTTTTTATAATCAACAAATTTAGCATTGAATTTTACGGAATAATGATGTATAATATAAAATGAATTATTGTGAATTGCCATATGTAAATATTTTCAGACGAAAGGCTTGATTTTATGAATAAGACCGAAAGATTTTTTAATTCGCTTAAAAGCTCAAAAGTTGCCCTTATCGGAACAGGTGTCAGCCACACCGAGCTTATAAAGCTGTTTTTGTCCAAAGGGATAGACGTTACCGTTCTTGACAGAAAAACAAAGGAGCAGTACGACCCGGAGCTGTACAGCTATCTGGAAGAAAAAGGCGCTCATTTTGTTTTAGGAGACGGATATCTTGATTCACTTACCGATTACGATGTTGTTTACCGCACCCCGGGTATGTATTACAATAATCCCAAGCTTTTAGAGGCGCGCGCCGCAGGCGTTATAATCACCAGCGAGATGGAGTCATTCTTTGAGCTTTGCCCCTGCAAAATATACGCGGTGACCGGCTCTGACGGCAAGACCACCACAACAACCGTCATATCCGAGTTTCTTAAGGCGGAGGGCTTTAAGGTCTGGCTGGGCGGAAATATCGGCAAGGCACTTCTGCCCAGAATAGAAAGCATATCAGAATCCGACGTTGCGGTTGTGGAGCTTTCAAGCTTCCAGCTTATTTCTATGAGGGAATCGCCCGATGTTGCTGTCATAACCAATATAGCTCCCAACCATCTGGATGTTCACGGATGCATGGAGGAGTATATAGCCGCAAAGTGCAATATCTTAGACCATCAGAACGCTTTTTCAAGAACAGTTCTGAATGAGGACAATGCGCTTACCATAGGTCTTTCCGACCATGTAAGAGGCAAGCTTGTAAGCTTTTCACGGCTT
>USEH01000017.1 GCA_900553675.1 uncultured Ruminococcus sp.
ACTAAAAGCAGCTTGTACAACAAATCCACCTTCAACCATTTCAGTGGTATAAGAGTATTCATGTTCGATGGCGTCATAGGTTGTAAGAACTTCTTCACCATTTAATTTTGCGTAATCAAGATAATAAGTTTCATCTTGTGGTACAAATGTAAATGTAATTTCTGAACCAACTAGTGCAGATCCAACAGATGGAAGAATATATCCTCCCACACTTGGTAAGATTGTATTAGACCAAGCTGTTTCACCTTGAGGACCAGTATCCCCTTTGTCCCCTTGAGGACCGGTTGCACCCGTATCGCCTTTATCACCCTTATCTCCTTTTTCTCCTTGTTCGCCTTGAGGACCAGTTGCGCCCGTATCGCCTTTGTCTCCCTTATCCCCTTTTTCTCCTTGGATTCCTTGTTCACCTTGAGGACCTTGAGGACCAGTTTCACCTTGAGCTCCAGCACAACTTGTTAATCCCAAGCCGAGTAGAAATAATAAACTATACGTAAGAATATTTTTCTTTTTCATAAAATATCTCTCCAATCATTAATGCGTATTCGCCAAACAGATTTCGCGAACACGTCATCACAAATATTACCAATTCGCAATCAGTTTGTAGTCAATCTGCTTATTTTTAGCGCAAAAATACCGGCTTACGCCGGAATAAATTTTTGGCTATCAGGTGGTTGTGAATTAGTTTTATTAATTATACCACTTAATTAAGAACATTGCAAGCACTTTTGTTTCAGTTTGCAAATATTAATCAAAACTTAATCTTAGTTTTGTTGACAATATCGGAAAATTGTAATATACTTTAATGTGTTGCTTCATAAAAGATACATGATGATATAAATAGATGAAAGGAAGAAAAGTGTGAAAAAAGAAGAGAAAGAAATCAAAGAAAAGAAAAGGCGCGGCGACAGAAAGGACGCCTGGTTGGTAAGAGGGCTTGACTCAATGCATTACATAATGCCCTACAATCTGCCCAAGCGAACCGACAACGAAGCCGTTCTTACCGAAACCATAGACCTCACCGCGATTGAGGAGTATATTAAAAAGAAAAACGTTGATGGAATAGATTTTAAGTATACATTTTTCCACGTTATAGCGGCGGCGATAGCAAAGGTAATTGTTTTAAGACCCAGAATGAACTATTTCTATTCCGGCAACAAGCTGTGGGAGAAAAAAGAGGTCAGCCTGTCATTCGTTGTCAAAAAGCAGTTTACCGACAACGGCGAGGAGGCTTTGGCAACCGTTGTATGTCCGAGAGAAGGCGTATCTCCGCTTGAAAGCGTTCACGAGCAGGTGAAGAAGATAGTCACCCACGTAAGAACCGAAAACAAGAACAACGAAATCGGCGACATTATGGATATCTTTCTTAAAATGCCGCACTGGATGATTAATCTTGTCTTTAAGATACTTCGCAAAATGGAGTTCCACGGAAAATATCCCACCACCCTTATGCGCGGCGACCCCTACTACTCCAGCTGCTTTATATCAAACTTAGGAAGCATTAAAATGCACGCGCAGTATCATCACCTTGCGGAATGGGGTACAAACTCCTTCTTTGTTATAATAGGCGAAAAGAAACCCACGCCGTTTTTTAAGGCTGACGGCAGCTACGAGGTTAAGGACGCTCTTGATCTGAGCATAACCATCGACGAGCGAATTGCAGACGGCTTATATTTTGCAAAGACCTTAAAGGTTGTAAAGGCTCTGCTTGCAAATCCCGAGCTGTTAGAGCTTCCGATTGAGACTCCTGTAGACATCTGAAAGATATGCACAAAATTTAAAATCACGAAAGGAATATAAATACAATGGCTTTTGAGGTTAAAGCGCCATGGCTAAAAAATTATGGCGACGTTAAATTCAATCTTGATTATTTTGAAGGCTCGATGTGGGAGGCTGTGCGGAACATCGCCCACAGATACCCCAATTACATCGCGTTCGACTTTATGGGAAGCACCACAACCTATGCCAAGTTTGAGCAGGAGGTTTACGTTTGTGCAAAGGCTCTGCGCGCTATAGGCGTAAAGCCGGGCGACAGGGTTACAATATGCATGCCCAACTGTCCGCAGACGGTTATTATGTTCTACGCCGTAAACCTTATGGGCGGCATTGCAAACATGATCCACCCGCTTTCCAGTGAAAATGAAATCGAGTTCTTTATAAACCACTCCAAGAGCGTCTGCGCGCTTACTATGGATATGTTCTACGGCAAATTTGAGGCGATAAGAAAGAATCTTAAAGCCCTTAAAACCCTTGTTATAGCTCGTATTCCGGACGCTTTGAGCGTTCCCATGAAGGCGGGATACGCTTTAACTCAGGGAAGAAAGGTCGCAAAAATCCCCGCGGACGCGCCGATTCTGCGCTGGAACGAATTTATTAAAAAGGGCAAAGCCTACATTGGAGAATACATGGCTACCGTAAAGCGCGAGGATCCGGCTGTAATCCTTTACAGCGGCGGAACCACCGGCACCACCAAGGGCATACTTTTGTCAAACCTCAACTTCAATGCCCTTAAGGAGCAGATAATAGCCACCAACCCGATTTTCAAGCCGGGCGACAAAATGCTTGCCGTTATGCCGATGTTCCACGGCTTCGGCTTGGGCGTTACCATTCACTCGATGCTTGCAAACGGAGGCAGGTGCATACTTGTCCCCCGCTTTACTGCGGAAACCTATGCTAAAGACATTGTAAAGCACCGCTGCAACTTTATTGCGGGCGTTCCCACGCTTTATGAGGCTCTTTTACGTCAGCCGAGGATGGCGGGCGCAGATTTAAGCTGTCTTAAAGGCGTGTTCTCGGGCGGAGATTCGCTGTCGGTCGAGCTTAAAAAGCGGTTCGACGCTTTCCTTGCCGAGCATAACGCTTCCATTCAGGTGCGTGAGGGCTACGGAACCACCGAGTGCGTTACCGCAAGCTGTCTGACGCCGCTGCACCTTCAAAAAGAAGGCTCTATCGGTCAGCCTTTCCCCGATACATACTACAAGATTGTTGACGTTGGAACCAACATTGAGGTTCCCTACGGCACCGAGGGCGAGATTTGCATTTCCGGTCCTTCGGTAATGTTGGGATATCTCGACCAGCCTGAGGAGACTGCCAACACCCTGCGCGTCCACGGCGACGGCAGAGTATGGCTCCACACCGGCGACCTTGGCACCATGGACGAGGACGGCTTTATCTACTTCAAGCAAAGACTTAAGAGAATGATTGTAACCAGTGGCTACAACGTTTATCCATCACAAATTGAGAACATCTTAGACGGCTTTGAGTCGGTTCAGATGAGCTGCGTTATTGGCGTACCCGACCCCTACAAGGTTCAGAAGGTAAAGGCGTTTGTAATGCTTAAGCCGGGATATGAGCCTAATGAGGAGACCAAGCAGAACATTTTAGCTTACTGCAAGAAAAACATTGCAAAATACGCTATGCCCTACGACATCGAGTTCCGCGAGTCGCTGCCCAAGACTCTTGTCGGAAAGGTTGCCTACAGAGTTCTGGAGGAAGAAGAGCTTGCAAAGATGGCTGCCGAAAAGGAGACTGTTACGGTCTGAGCATAAATCTATATACGAAAAACCGCATTCGGGATTGAACCGAGTGCGGTATTTTTATATTAATTTATTCTGACATATCCGGTCTTCTCGATAATCTCCTGACCCTCGTAGGATAGAATCCAATCAATTAATTTTTGGACGTTTTCATTGTCGTTATCGGCGCGGTATATCGCATAAAACTTCGCTATTATCGGGTATGAGCCGTTTTGGATGTTCTCAGCACTTGGGTACACGCCGTTTAAGGAGAGCATTTTTACTGACTTATTGCCGACTATTCCATCCATATAATACCTGAACGAAAAGCCGATGGAAGCACCGGTTATAGCAAGAGGAGATTTCGGTGCGATTTTAGCGTCCCCCATAAAGGAGTCCATCGCGGACTGGCTTCCGCTGCCTTTCAGTCGGGACACAGGATTGATAACGCGATTCGCCCCGCCGAGCTGCGACCAGTTGATGTATTCACCTGCATAGATTCCGCGAATTTCATCGGCAGTGAGATTATCTATGGGGTTATTCTCGTTGACAAAGAACACAAACCCCTCTAAGCCTATGGGGACATAGACAAGCTCGACTCCCTTCTCTTGGGCATACTGCTTTTGCTCGTCTGATGGAGCGGCGCAGAAGAGGATATCGGTTGTGCCGTCAACTATCGCCTGATAGCCGCGGACGGTGTTTTTATACTGCATTTTGCTGTCCGGCGCGAAATTCTCGCCATAGAAATTATCGTCTGAGAACTCACCGCCCTCAAAGGTCACCGAGCCTTTGGGGTACACATTATCGATAATCGAGGCGTAAACCGGAACAAGCGCAGCCGCGCCGTCAAGTACCGGCAGGTCGCCTTCAAGCTTTAAGGTTGACTCGATACGCGCAAGCTCGGATTCGGGCTGATGTGGCAGGTATTTGCCCACGTCAATCATCTTTGCCTGATTTGCACCGCTGAAATTGTTGGAAAGGCGGCTTGTCAGCAGCATATACATGCTTAAATTGAAAAGCGCGAACACTGCCACTATCAGCACTATCGCAAGGATTTGCTTTGGGGTCTTAGAGCGTATCAGCATATTACCACAGCTCCCTTGCTATAAATTCAATTATGGAGCAGTGCTGATAGGCGTATATCGCATAGATAAAATGCGCAACGGTCAGCAGCACGCATATCGCGAGAACTGCACACAGAATTATTGAAAAGGTACGGTCTTTCATGTCGGTCTCCTCACATAATAATTCACATATAAGCGATAACCATAAATATCAGCGCGATATATCCGATAACAACGAGCAGCAGAACGCCCATTATCACCGATGAGACTATCAGCAGGATTAAACGCTTTTTTATCTCGGCAGGCGGGAATGTCTGCGGAATTTTTTTGTTTCCGGATATTGCCGAGCAGTAGCGGTAAAGGCTGATTCCGAAAAACAGAATCGCCGCTATTGGAAGTGCAAAGAAAAGGAAGTCATAAATGAATACGCCGAACATAGTATTTCTCCTTAATATAAGACTGCCAATCAGTTGACAAACAGCGCGCTGCGCCTGTCGAAATATACCTTATTCAGATATACAAGCAGCGCTCCCATGGCGATATCCATAATAATTCCCATTACCGAAAATCCGGCTTCGTGCCATGTTTTTCCGGTATTTAGTACTATGAGGTATGCCGAAGCTATGGACATGACAATGCTGATTACGGTATTTATTACATACATCATCATAATAAGCTTAGGACCTGTTTTCATCTTCTTTGCAAGGCAGTACCATGTCATCAGCACATACGCCGCATACATTATGCTGACGATTCCGTAGACGGTGAAAAGCGGCTTAAGACCATCAAATTCGGCATATGCTTCATTCGCATTCCAGCCGAAAAAGCTGAAAAGGTTACCTGTCAGGCAGTCAAGTCCCGAAATAAAGGACAGAATAGCCGACGCAAGCAGCGCAAAGTAAATTAAAAACTTATACCATTTCATGGGCAGAGCCATCTGTGCGGTTTTATCGCTGACGTCGCTATCCATCAGCGCGCTTCCGCAATTGGTGCAGAATTTCTGGCTGTCGTCGGTTATCGGGAAGCCGCAGCTGTGACAGTATCTGTAATTTTCATCGGGCATATAGCATCCTCCTGCAAGTTTATTATTAAGATTATAGCACATACTATTTAGGCTGTCAATTGGAGGGCGACCCTGCCACATCTAAATAAAGCCGGAGAAAAACTGGCGTTCATCTTCGGCTTTAGTATTTATATACTTCAACTTAACAGCGATCGAAACAAATCGCAATCGCGGAATGCGTTAAACTGAGGTTGGTTCATGAAATCGCTTAAATCCTGCATAACTGTTGAGCCTTCATTTCCGAGCCATTCGCGCGTGTCCTCCTCGATACGTTCGAACCACGGCGCGGTGTATCTATAAACACCCGGCTTTGAAAAAGCTGCGCTGTCATATGCTTGGGCGTACTTTTTCATCTCGCTCAGCAGATTCAAAACAGTCTGGGTATCGGCAGTGGGATTCTGTTCGAGAAGGCGGTTGATCTCCCTTTTCACCGCAAAATACAGGTTCAGATTAAATTCAAGCAGGTTGTCATCCGGAAACATAACGCCTCCGATTTTTCGCATTACATCGGTGAAAATATCGGGCATCAGGGAAAGATCCCAAAGGATTCCTTCAACATGGCTCATAATCCGCTTCTGACGGAAAAGAATCAGCTCGTCGCCGTCAAGAATATTCTCCATTACATTCTCGCGGGTAATCTTTCCTTTTTCGGGGAGCATTTCGGCATATTTCTTTGCTTCCTCACTGCGACCCCGCCATCCAAGAAACTGAGTTATGCCCTGTATGACGTTTCCTCTGACGATACCGTACTTGCAGTTTTTTATACTCATTTTCGATTAAAAAGTATCTGCAAAAACTATCATATTGCGGTTATACGCCAATTTTTGGTATCGTTTCAGACAGGAAATAGTCCTAACACCAAGCTCAGTTCGACATATTCCTGTTCAGCCCGACAGCTCCCGTCGCAATCGCAGCAGCTATTACAATCGCATAATAAATCAATCCCGCCGGACGTGTTCCGCCCGCGTTCCAAAGAATCTCCGCTGAGGAAACCGCGATTATGGAGGAAAGGTACTTCATAACCTCCACTCCCGAAACAACAAGAAAGCCAGGAAGAGCCAAAGCACCCATGTTTAGAATATACGACATCAGGATATTTTTGCACAGACTGCTTATCGCAAGCACGATAAGGCTTGTAAGAACAAGCATAGCAAGCCTTGCGCCGTAAAGGACGACAAGGTACTGCCCCAGAGTTATTTTCAGCGGGAAATCGGCAAGCGAATTAAGGTCCTGCACCGCCGCGCCCAGTGTTACCGGCTTTTCGCTCGTCAGGAAAATTATCAGCTCGCGCAGATAGATATTCGCCCATACTATGGTTGACATGACAGCCGAAACTGCGGCTTTTCTTGCTATCAATCCGCTCCTGCCGTTTTTCGCTGACCTCACCATAAAGGTTACTCCCGACTGCCGCTCGTAGACCCCTATGCCCGCAGTGAGGAAAACTACAAAGACTATGGCAATCAGCGCGTTCAGCCTTTGCCGGTCAACGCTTGCCTCGCCGTAATAGGAATTGTAGACCTTTTCGTCTGCTATCCACGGCTCGAAGCCGCTGCTTTCCGCTCTCGCCTTTGTTTCGGCAACTTCGCGTTCAAGGCGGCTCAGCGCCTGCAAAAGCTCGCCGTTATCGCCTGCATTCTCTTTAGCAAGAGCGAAATATTCCTCAGTTTCCGGGGTGATTTTACCCTCACAGTCCATTAAATATGCCTGATACCATGTGTCCGGCTCGTGAATGTAGACCCTGTATCTCAGCGACCCGCCGAGGATGACAATAACAACCACTATTACCGCGCAGAAGCCGAAAACAAGGGCTTTATACAGCTCCCAGCCGCCCATTGTAAGGCGGGTGCGGAAGATGTCGAGGACGGCGTTCTTTCTGACTGCAAGCGCGCCAAGAATATCGCGGTTGCCTTCGGGGTAACACTTTGCCTGAATACAGAGTGCCCATGCAGCAAGCAGAATCAGCAAGATGGGCAGCGTGCATAGCATCAGGTCATATATCCCTATGGGAATCCCGAAAAGATTTATGTTGAGGTAATCGGTGTAAAGGCTTGACAGCTGTATATATGAGAATATGTTAAAGTATTTCAGCACGTTTGCAAAGCTCTGCACCGGCAGGAGCTTATACAGCCCGAACTCTAAAACCAAGAATCCCGCCAGCACCGAAAGTGAAAACTGAGCGTTTGTGACCGTTCCCAGAACGCACCAGATAACCAGTCCGATGGCGATTCCGGATACAATTTTCAAGGAGAAATACTCCCATAGCCACTGCCCTATTGTTATGTTCAGGGTGCAGGTTTTAAAGCTTTCCAGCGACTGCAAAGCCGCGTTAAAATCGCATTTGCCGGTAAGGATAAGCGACACCGCCAGCGGCAGAGCGCTGAACAGCAAAGTGCAGACTACCGACCCGATAGCAAGAATCACAAGTCTTGAAACGCCCAAGCTAAGCCGTCCGTTGGGGCAGCTTCTTACAACGCTCCAAAGTCCTTTTCTTCGCTCCTCCAAAAAGCCGAGAACGATGACAATAAGCCCCCCGACAAAGAGGAAGTCCGCTGGTGAAAAGCCGAGCCAGAGCTCTAAGCCGTAGTTATTGCCGAATCTGAGAGATATGCCGTCAAGAGCGGCGAAGTCGGCTGCGGTTTTTTGGACATTTTTATTGGAAAAGCTGTTTTTGTCGCCGAAAATGCTGATCTGGGACAGCTTTTCTGCCTGCGATTTGATACCGGAAAGGTATTCGCCGTATCCCGCCTGATGCTTTGCCTGCGAGCCGATATATCCAAGATACTTTAAATACGCTTCCGAAGCCCGCCAGAAGGTTTGGGGAGAATCTGCCTTGCCTTGCAGATACGGATAATCCGAAATCGCGGTAAGATACTCCTCCTCCGACTGAAAGCCGTACCATTCGCTGCGGTGACCGTCCAACCATGTGCCGATATAGCGAAGCCTTTGAACCTCCTCATCTGCAAGAGCGGAGATGTCCTGCGGCGGAAGCTTATGCCAGTCCTCGATCTTAGAATTGGCGAATTTCACGCCTTCCAGATTGCTTTTTAATGTGTCCGGCTGAATCCCTCCCAAAAAGGTATAGAAAAACAGCGCAAGGCATAGCATGGTCAGCAAAAGCAGTGCCGAAAGCCTTTTGGGGGATAGTAAAACTCTTCTAAGCTCTGTCATGTCAGTCACCAAGGTAGTAAAGATAGACGTCTTCAAGGCTTATGTGTCCCGATTCCGGCTTCCAATCCGCCGGCAGGGAGGACATCAGGCTTGCGGGGGTGTCCATCTTTAAAAGCCTGCCTTTCTTCATAAGAAGCACCTTATCCGCGATGGATTCTATGTCCGAGACGATATGGGTGGCAAGCAAAACTATTCTGTCGCGCGCAAGCTCCTTGATAAAGCTGCGGATGCGCACGCGCTCTTTAGGGTCAAGACCTGCGGTGGGTTCGTCTAAAATAAGCACCTTGGGGTCGCCCAAAAGAGCCTGTGCAAGCAGGACTCTTTGCTTCATGCCGCCGGAGAACTGCCCTACAGCCTTGTTTTTAACGTTCCAAAGGTTGCACAGCTTCAGCGATTCCTCGACCTGACTTTGCATTTCCTTGCCCTTAAGACCTTTCAGCCTTGCCATGTAGCTGACAAAGCTTACAGCGGTCATCTTATCGTAAATGCCCTGCTGCTGGGGCATATAGCCCAAGACCTTGCGGAAGTCCTTTCCCATTTCGAGGATTTCCTTGCCGTCGAAGGTGATGGAGCCGCCGTCACGCTTGATGTTGTCGGAAATAAGGTTCATCAGGGTGGACTTTCCCGCGCCGTTGGCACCTAAGATGCCGTAGATTCCCGCCGAAAAGGTGATGGAAAAGCTGTCAAGGGCGAGGTTTTCGCCGTATTTTTTGGTCAGATTTTTAATACTTAACTCCATTTTTCTCTCCTTACTGTTGCGATTCGCTCAGAACCTTGGCTTTGCCGTCGATTATAGAAAGACTAAGCCGCCGCGGTACCCTGTCAAATCAATAAATACAAGCTTTATCCCGCACCTCGGACATCATCTGTCCACAGGACTTTGCTCTCGCCGTCTTTTAACGACACTCCGATTATAAACTGCGCGTCGTTCGCCGAAGACCATACCTTTGACCACAGATAAAGATACTCATTGTCAGAGCCGCATGGGAACGTGTATAGCGGTTGGTCGTCTGAGATGTTTGGCGGAGTGACGGTTGTTTCAATGACAGTCTTTCCGTTGAAGTCTTTAAGGCAAAGCATATATTCGATACCGTTCATGCTGCCGCCGACTATGTAATCGTCCGTAAAGCCGTAGATAAGATACGACTTGTCTGTGTCGGCGTTGAAATCGAGCAGCGTGGTAATCGTGCCGCTTGCGAAATCCAGCTTATATACCGTTGCCGACTCGCCGTCGTCGCCGTTGTCGCCGAACAGTATTCCGTCATCGGTCATCCATAGCCTTGACGGTGAAAAATCTACCTCACCGCTATACAGCGTCTCGACTTTGCCGCTTTCTTGTGCGTATCTGCAAACCTCGACAGCGTTATCGCTGTAAGCCACGAAGTACAGAAAATCGCCGTACGGCTGAATTTTAACTGCGGTAAGCTCGGGGTTGTCGTATATCATCCTTCCGTCGCCTCTGTCGAGAGAATACGCAAACACCTGCGCGCGATCTTCGGGTATGCCGTCGATTACTTTGTGAGCGGTGCCGCAAGCGTAGAAATACCCTCTGTAGAACATCCCCCGCATATCTGAAGCGCCGCCCGATATCATCCCGCCGAACAAGTCGTTGTCGAGCTTTAAGACGGTTTTTCTGTTTGTGCCGTCGGTGTCAAAACTGATGATTTCAAATCCGCCGTCTTCCCTGTTTAAAGTGTAGAGTCTTCCGTTATACAGGCAAAGCTCACGCCCATTGAAATATGCACTGCAATCCAAGCCGTTGTGCATACACTCAGGTTTTGCACACAGCGGACCCGACAATCCCGAAGCCTTGTCGTAATACCATAGCAGCAGGCTGTCGCCGAAGCCAAAGAACAAAGCGTCATCATTGCCGCATATATACGGGTCGGAATATTGCTGAAAGTTGTTGTCGCAGTCGTATGTAACAGCTTGCTCTGCGCTTTCCCCGCAGGAAGCAAGAAGCAGTAAAACCAAAATTAAAAGTAGAAGTTTTTTCATCATATACTCCAATTATTTTTCAGACCTGACCGGCAGCTATTTCAGCTTTATTGTTGTATCTCCGGTATAAATGTAGTGATAAGAATAAATCATCCTCGGCGTGCTTTCCTCAAACTTGGGAAACTCCGCAATAAAGGTATAGGTTTCGTTTTTGGGACCCTTTGTGTAGGTGTTCCCGCTGGTGAAGTACAGCGTAAAGAACAGCTTATCGGAGGTTGCACCCATATAGTGAACAAAACAATTCTCCGTTTCCGGCGGCGTCAGACCTTCGATGTCCTTAAAAGCCCCCTTGCTTATAAGATCACCGTTATAGCTGTAAATGCTGTAGCCGATGCCGGTACCATTTTCGTAGCCGGACGAATCCTCCAGAACTATGACATCGTTTGCAAAATACGCACGCCCCCGGTAAAGGTTTTCATCATCCTCCGGAATCCGGAAAACAAGCTCGGGAGCCCTGCTTTCCTCGTTGAAGCGATATATCCCATTCTGATACTCATAGCGCATCTCACCTTCGGGAGAGACGCCCATAGCTTCACCTAAGTCTCCGCTGTAAAGGAGTTCAGCCTCGCCGCCGGATATCGCGTCATATCTGTACAGATAATCGTACTCGGATTTCCTGCTGACCTCATAAATAATGATATATACCATATCGCCGCATGGAACAAATTCGCCGCTCCAATTCTCACCCCTGTTTGCAACCTTGTGGAAAATCGTTTCGATTGGAGCGGCGGGGTCTTCAAGCGGAACTCTTTTCAGCAAATATCCCATATAAGCACTTGTTATGCCCTCCATCTCGCTGTCCTGAACCTTGAAGTACAGATAACCCCGGTGAATTATGGCTTCATTGATAAATTCATCACCCAAGTCCCGCACAAGAGCTGTATCACTGCCGTCAAGGTCACAACTATAGAGCTTCTCACCGGATACCCACCAAAGCTTGCCATTATAGCAGTTCAGCATTTCAACACCCATTTTCAATTCACCGTAAAATGGACATTCCTTGCTGTCGTGATTGCAGTTTTCTTTTTTGCATAACGATGTCGCTTCTTCGGTTTCACGGTCATAGCAGTAGATCATATTGCTGTTTGCGTTTTCGACAATATAGTAAAGACACCCGTCCGTCTGCGCTGCCGGAGTGTAAGTTTCAAGTCCAAACCACAATCCCAAATCCACATCAAATGGACTGCTTTCAATATCGCTTTCGGGTGCGTTCACCAAGCTGAAACCGTATTCGTGCTCTACAATCGGTTGGGATTGGATTTCAGCCTGCGTAGTAACTTCCGCCTGCTTTTCTTGAGAGCATGAGCAGAGAAGGAGTATTAATAATACTAAACAAATAAGCTTTTTCATGGATTCCCCTACATTCTACATATCAAATTTCCAGAGCAAAGTGGCTTGATCGCCGCTAAACGGAATGGACATATACGTCATAGCGCCGTTGTCCATATCATAGAAGCGGTAGATAAGGCTGTCATCGCAGCAGCCGAAATATGCCCTGCCCATGTTTTTTCCAATTTCTCCAAAGTTGCTTTCGACAACCGTATTTCCGGAATAATCCTTTATCAGAACGCCTATTGTTCCATCGGCGCAAAGGTCGTCCGCAATGACGTAACCATCGCAAAAGCCTGCGATTCTTGCAAGGTCGCCCATCTCCGAAAAGTCAAAGACCTTGCTCAATTCCTTGCCCTTGCTCAGCTTGTAGACGTTTAAGCCGCCGGAGATGTAGATATCTCCAGCACTATCCGCCCAGAACTCACCGGGTTTAAAGTCCACCGAGCCGCTGTAAATGCTGTTCATATCCTGCTTTTGGCAATCCCGCGAATAAAGCTCAAGGGTATTTTCGGTCATGATGGCGGCGTAAAGAGTGTTTCCCACCGCCTGTATCTCCACTTTTGGTGATGCTCCACCTATAAAGGTCTTATCTAAAACGGTAAAGCTGTCATTTCCGTCCAAAGTCCCGCCGCAGACCTTTACGGTGTATTCCGGACTTCCGTCGCTGATGCTTTCCAAAATTCCCGCGCCGTAAACCTTTCCTCGGTGAAAAACGGTGTAGTCGTCAAGATTGACCCACTCCTCAGGCAGCTCTCTTAAAATCTGCCGCCCTGTTCCGTCAAGGCTTTCGCTGTAGACTGCATAGTTAAATTCGTTGGTAACACCCGCCCAATAAAGTCTGCCTTCATAAACGCTAAGTCCGTTGGCATAGCCGCTAAGGACAGCGTTACAGCTATCATCGGTATGGGTGCACTCCGGCTTTATACATAGGGGCATTGACATCCCGCTTTTACCGTCAAAAAGCTGCAATAAAACCTTGCCGGAGTGGGTGCAGATGTAAAATGTATCACCCGATTTGCAAAGACCGTCAAATATCGGCGGAAGATTTCGGTTCTGGTCGTAGGCTTCGAGGTATTCATCGGCGGCAAAGCGTGGATCACCTGAATCCCCGCAGGAAGCAAGCAGAACCACCGTTAAAATCATTGCCGTGAATAAAATAATTCTTTTCATGTTTTCAGCCTTTCCGCAATCGCTTTCTCAGCCTTAGTTTACATTCCTCTCTACCAAAGAACCAAAGCTTCGCCGGTTTCAAGGGAAATTGCCAGATAGCGGGTATTCATACCTTTATCGCCGATACTGTTTAAACTTATGATAACGGCGTCTTTGCCGACTCCGGCAACATTGTAGCTCATCCGTTCGCCGCCAATATCGGGGATTTCAACAATTTTCGACAAAAGCTCGTTTCCGTTCATATCCTTTACCGACAGTGTGATATTTTCACCATCGATTATCGACAGCACCGCAACGCCGTCTCCAAGAGCAGCGCAGTTATTTTTTACATACTCGCTGAAATCAAACTTAAGGGTGATTTCCTTGGTTTCAAAATCAAACCAATATATCTCTGCGGGACCGTTGCAGTTCTTTGCAAGATATATTCCCTTGTCGGGGATGACCCACATACTTTTTACAAAGCCGGAAAATTCAGCGGCGGCAGCAGTTTCCATTGTTCGTGTTTTTGAATCCCAGATGTAAAGCTCTATGCCGTTTTCGTCCGTATTGTCCTTGCTTCTTGTTGTTACAGCTATATACATTTTGTTGGCATAAAGCTGAGTGCAAAGGCTTACATCGCAGTCGTACCGCGCGCTCATTATCTCTATCGAATCTCCGGATTTTTTAAGCTCGTCAGCCGATATTACAACCCTTTGATAATCTTTGGCGTCTGCGACCTCGCCGGTTACGCTGGAATAATAGGCGTAGCCCCTGTGAACCGCAAAGGTCGGGCAGGAGTTCATTGACCTCACCCGCTCAACCGGCACCTGCCTGACTTTTGTGCGTTTGGTGCCGTCTGGATCTGCGGAATAAATATGTGCTTCGCCGTTGCTGTCAAGCGCAGCCCAGTACAGCTTTCCGTCATATATCCTCAGGCAGCTTACCGTCGGCAATATATTTCCGGCGTCGCAGTCATCACCGGTATGGTCACAGCTTGGAACATAAAAGACCGCCTATTCCTGTCTTTTTATCGGAATAATGAAGCTTAAAATCGGAAGTTGTCAGGGCATAATATGTATAGTCATTCTCGCAGAAGCCGGAATCGACCGTGCAAAGCCCTCTTTCAACATCATATCCGGAAAGAAACTCATCTGTATCAAACATCGGGTTGGCAAGATAATTTTCCGCTTTTTCATGATTTGCTTCTGCGCCTGCATTGCCGCATGATACGAGTACAAGTGCAGCAGCGGCGATGATGACAATCTTTTTCATGTAAATCCTCCTTTTCCATCGGCTTTCGGGTTTTGCGCGATTAGGTATGAAACCTCACCTTACATTTTCTAACAGCTTTGCATTTCCGTTTTTCAGATTTACGCTGTAAAAATACTCGCCTTTGTCTGACTCTGCCCAGACGCTTGAACGCACATAGAGACAGTCCTCATCCGAGCCAATTGGGAAATAAAACAGCGGCTCGCCGGACTCGATATCTTGGTTGATAAGCTCCGAAGAAACGACCTCTTTCCCCGAAAGCTCCTTAAGCTTTATATAAAAATTCGCGCCGTCGGGGCAGCCGCCGATGATTCTATCATCGCAGAAGCCGTATAGATAGTAGGACCTGTCCTCGCCGTCGTTGAAATCAAAAACTTTTTCCATATTTCCGTCAAAGTCAAGCCTGTAGACCTCCGCCCTTTCGCTGCTGTCGGCGAAGTAGATTCCGGTGTCGAAGGCTCTGAATTTCAGCCCTTCAAAGGGCATACTGCCGCTGTAGATTGTTTTTAAAGTGCCGTCTGATGCCCAGTACTCCATCACTTCAAGGCGGTCATCAAATTCGGCACAAATATAAAGCTTATCGCCTTTGGCATGGAAGTTAAAATCCCTGGCGTTTTCGGCTGAGTAAATCAGCTTGCCGCTTTTGCCGGAGTCGAGGGGATACGCCATAAGGCAGGCGGTTTTTATGGGTGTGCCGTCGGATACCGTTCCCACCGTTCCGCCGAAGTAGAGGCTTCCGCGGTGGAATATATATGCAGGGTTAGAGGGCGAACCTGATGCCCAGTTGGTTTTGTAAAGCTCGTCTTCAACGGTCATAACTGTTCGGCGGTTGGTGCCGTCTTTGCTCATGGCTGAAACCTCGAGCGAGGTGCCGCCAATTCTATCGTCGACCCAATAAAGTTCGCCGCCGTAGAGGCAGAAATCATTGCCGGTATAGTAGGCGTTGCACTGCTTTGAGCCGTGACTGCATTCCGGCTTGGAGCACAGGGGCGCACTTGCACCTGAGGATTTATCGTAAACCCGTATCTGAGCTTTGTCCTTTACCTCGAAGTAAAACACTTCATCGGTCGAGCAGCAGTCAGTTCCGCTGAAAAGGTAGAAATCCGGGTCGGAATCATAGCTTACAGCCGTGGATTCCCCGCAGGAAGCAAGGAGCAGCAGGGGTATCAGCGTCATTAAACATAAAATTCTTTTCATATCAATCACCATTTTGTATAGGATAAATCCGAGATATGCTCGCCAACAACGACCGGATCGGAACCGTCTGTCGGAACGGCAACTACTATATTCATTTGATAATTCTGTAATTGATTCTGCTCCATAAAGCCCAGAAAGATATAGCTGTCGTCTGCGCCCATGATGAGAACACGGGAAACGAAATCGGAGACGTTAAGATTTTCAACATTTGTTTTATAGACCTCACTGCCGGATTCGTCCTTGCCAACAATCGTAAGCGAGTTTCCGGAGGTCTTGACCATAGCATACATCACGCCGTTTGAATATAAAAAGCCGCAGATGCTGCCCTTAGGATTTTCTGTATACTCATAGCGGCTGCCGTATTCCGAAAAGTCAAAGGCGACAATTTTTTTGATTTGACCGTCGCCGTAATCAAGACGGTAGGCTGTGGCTCCTCCTGCGTAATCGGGAAAGCTGCTGTAAAAATCTATACCATCGGCGTCGCCGGATTCGGAAAAGGAACACCACGATTCATCGACGCTTTGGGAAACAAGCTCGGTTTCCTCGCCGCTGTTCAAATCCCATTTATAGGCGCAGACCGAAGCCTTGCCCGAACCTTCATTATATGCCGCCGCATAGTAAAAGCTGTTGTCGTAAAGGTATTGGCTGCCGCTATGCATTTTTATATTCTTTCTGAAAAGCTCGGTTTTTTCCTTGGTTTTAAGATTTAATCGGGTGCCGATATGCGTAGTGCCGTCGTCGCCGTAAATAACAGACATCGCGATAGCACAGCCCTTTCCGAAGGAATGGTTGCTTTGGGCTTCCTCCGGCGATACTATTTCGCCAAGCCTTGTTTTTACCTTGGTTTCCAAATTCATACACCAGATCACATTGGATATGTGCAATTTAGTACTGTCGGATACGCTTTCGCTGCTGAGCCAGTAAAGTCTGCCATCGTCATAGACTATGTTGTCCAAAGCACCGCCAAAGCAAGCTTGGCAGGTATTTTTGTTGTGCTGACAGCCAGATATATCGCACAAAATCTCACATTTAAGAGTGGTCTTATCCATGCGGTAGAGCACATGATGCATAAATGCTTGTCCGACAATATAATAGCAGTCGCCGCCGTCGCAAACCGATCTGCATATAAAGCCTGCGGGATCATATCCTTCAAGGAAAGACGTATCTACAAGCTTTTTCTCGATTTCCGCCCTTTCCTCCTCCGAGATAATATTTAAATCTTCGGCGACAGTGGTCACGGCTGTATCGCTCGGCTGAGTCCCACATGACACAAGCAGAATCACGGATAAAAGAATAAGCAGACAGATTTTTTTCATGATGTATCCTTTCTGACACTAAGGATTGGCAGGCACTTTGGGCGTATTTAACGGGCGGAAAATGCGCTGCCCAAAGGCTGAATATGTATGAATTAGCCAATCTGGAAAGATAAAAATTTTGTTCCAATTTTAGTATAGCGCAGTTATGCTTTTATGTCAAGCGTTTTTGCCGGACTAACTCCTCGATTGCCTCTTATTGACATTATCACTTTTATGTGATAAACTGTAATTATATTAATTCCGTACAAAACTGAACTGCCTAAAAAGCAGGGTTAACCTATGAGAAAAATGTTAGCATTGTGCATATGCGCTATGCTGCTTTTGTGTTCCTGTTCAAATACATCAGATTCCGGTCAATTTGGTACGTCAGACTATCTTTCGGACTACGACGTTCCGCTCGGTTTTAATCAGGGGCTGCTGCGCTTTTGCAGATCTGATGATGTCTACTACAGCATAGTCCCGGCAGATACCGGCAGCCGGATTATGTTCAGCGACCCCAAAAGTGGTATTTCGGGATGTCTCTGCTCCCGCCCCGAATGTCTGCATAACAACGCCGATTGCGGAGCCTATGTTTTGTCCTCCCACGGCAGTGGACTTCAGGTGTACGACGGATATCTCTATTTCGTTGCCACAGACCCGAATGATGCGCTTAAGAAATGTATCTATCGCGAAGCATTAGACGGTACGGCGCGCACAGAGATCAAAACACTTCCTGCGCAGAGCTACGAATTTAACTCCGATATGTATACCCAGTTCCACAGGGACTACTGCTATTTTGCAGGGGTGAAAAACATGGTTGACGGCGCAGCTCAGTCGTATAACGTTTCAATAGCTGCTGAGGAGCTGTCTAAGAGTAAAGAAAGCTTACAGATATTTAATAAGGACTACGCCGCAGAGTTTCTGAGCTTTCGTATGCAGATAATCGGTACCAAGATATATTACGAGGTCTCGACTGCCGAGAGAAAGCAGGCGAATGCCTTTGAATATGAAAACTGCAAAATCGAGCTTTACTGTTATGACATTATATCCCGGAAATCCGAGACGATATACAACGGTGAGGTTCCAATCGCTGCAAAAGAGATATGGATTGAGCCCGAGAAATGTATGTATTTTACAGCTATTGACGGGTCAGACGCGATTTACAGTCTCGACTTTGCGTCGGGTGAGACTTCCCTGCTGTTTGAAGTGTCCGACAGCGATCAAGCGGCTTTGCCGTTTTTAGGAGACAACCTTGCAATCACGATCGCCGACGGCAAAATCATCGTCAAAGACTTTTCGGGCAGCATTCTCTTAGAAAAAGACGTGACCAAAACCGAGAGCAATTTTTCAGACGGAGCATTCGGGGTGGGAAGAATGTATGCCGCCTCGGACGACGAATACATCTATTACAGCTACAACACGCTTAAAAGCTTCGCGGCATACCCGCTTGACGGCTCCGAGCCCGTTATTCTCTGGCAGTCGGAAAAAACGGAGATGCCGGCTGTTCCTAAAATCGTGAAGCCTGCGAAAGGAAAATAGCTCTATGGCTTAGGCTTCAGAGCATTAAGGGCTGACGATTATGGGGGGAGTTTGGAGGGGATTTTTGCTTTGTTATGCTCCGGTATTTGGCGCTTTAGCTGTCTGAAAGCTAATTACAATTCAAAATGTTTCCACTGATATATAAAAGAAAAAAGTCTGCAAACCGCGTAGATAAACGGTTTGCAGACTTTTAATCTGGCAGGGGCAGAAGGACTTGAACCCTCGGCACGCGGTTTTGGAGACCGCTGCTC
>USEH01000018.1 GCA_900553675.1 uncultured Ruminococcus sp.
CGATCTCCACGGCCATCTCGCCCCTGGCCTCCAGCCAGTCGCGCACCGTCCCCAGCGCTTCGCCCGGTACGGCCAGCACGATGCCGCCCGAGGTCTGGGCGTCGAAGACGATGCTTTCCACCGCCTCATCCACTGACGGCGCCACGTCCACGGCCGGGGCGCAGTGGGTCCGGTTCAGATGGCTGCCCGCCGGGATGAGGCCCATGCGGGCGTACTCCAGGGCGTGGGGCAGCAGGGGCAGGGCCTCCGTCTGCAGGGACACGCAAACGCCCGAGGCCTGCGCCATCTCCAGCAGATGCCCGCCCAGACCAAAGCCGGTGATGTCCGTAGCGGCCGGGATGCGGAAGCGGGCGATGGCCTCCCCGGGGATGCGGTTGAGACGGCCGCACCAGCGCTGCAGCAGGGCCTCGCTCTCCTCGTGATCATCCCAGCGCGCCTTGACGCCGGTGGCCAGGATGCCCGTGCCCAGGGGTTTGGTCAGCAGCAGGCGCAGGCCGGGCCGCAGCTTGTCATTGGACGCCACATGCCCGGGATCGATGACCCCGGTCACGGCCATGCCGTACTTGAGCTCGTCGTCCTGCACCGTATGCCCGCCGGCCAGCACGGCCCCGGCTTCTTCCAGGGCATCCATGCCGCCGCGCAGGATATTGGCCAGGATGTTTTCGGGATCGTTCTCGGTGAGGCAGGCGGGGAAGAAGGCCACGTTCATGGCGCACCAGGGCTGCCCGCCCAGGGCGTAGACATCCGACAGGGCATTGCAGGCCGCGATGCGGCCGAACCAGAAGGCATCGTTGACGATGGGCGCCAGGATGTCCACGGTCTGCACGATGGCCTTGCCCGCGGGCATGCGCACCACCACTGCGTCCTCGTTGCGGGCACGTCCGGCGATGACACGCTGTTCCAGATCCGATGATCCACGGGGAGCGAGGCCCCGCAAAAGCTGCTCCAGGGCCCCTGGAGCCATTTTTGCCGCTCAGCCGGCAGCCCGGGCCTTTTCCAGCAACTTCATGATGAACCTCGCTTTGTTGAACAATGAAAGGACGCCGCACAGGCACAGGCCGTCCATGCCATGAAAGCCCCCCTGCTGGCAAGTCGTGACGAAGAAGGGGCGGTCGCCCTCCTCCCCTGCCGGCATACTCCCAAAAACGTAAAAAGGCCCCCTTGCGGGGGCCCTTGTGTCCTTTTCCCTCGTCCGGCCGGAGCCGGACACGGTCATCGGAACTACTCGGCGCTTTCAGCCTTGGCGGGAGCTTCCGTCTTGGCTTCGGGCTGGCGGGTCAGTTCGATGATGGCCATGGGAGCGTTATCGCCCTTGCGGGGCATGGCCAGCTTCATCACGCGGGTGTAGCCACCGGGCACACCGGCGAACTGGGGACCAATTTCGTCAAACAGGCGCTTAACCAGAGCGTAGTCGCACAGCACACGGTACGCCAGACGGCGGGAGTGCAGGTCGTTGCGCTTGGCCAGGGAGATCAGCGGCTCGACAACGCCGCGAAGTTCCTTGGCTTTCACTTCGGTGGTGCGGATGCGGCCGTGGATAAGCAGCGCCTTGGCGAGATTGTGCAACAGGGCCTTACGGTGCGCAGGCGTCCGCGAAAGTTTTTTGCCGGAATTGCTATGCCTCATTTTGCTGCTTCCTTTTCCAGTCCTGATATTTCTTTTCGAAACCGTCAACCTTCATGCCGAAATCAAGGCCCATGTCGTGCAGGACTTCCTTGATCTCGTCCAGGGATTTACGGCCGAAGTTCTTGGTTTTGAGCATTTCAGCCTCGGAGCGCTGCACCAGCTCGCCCACCAGCGCGATGTTGGCGCTGCGGTTGGGATCGTACTCTAAGGTGAGAACGGTTGCGTTCATGTCGAGTTTGTTTCTCTTGAAGTCGATTACACGGTATTTTCTTCTTTCGCCGCCGCCGTGATGACGAACGGTGATTCTGCCATAGCTGTTTCTGCCGGAGGTCTTTCTCATGGGTTCGAGAAGGCTTCTCTCCGGAGCGACCTTGGACAAACCGCTGTAGTCGGTAACAGTCATACCTCTACGACCGTTTGTGGTCGGCTTATAGCTCTTTATAGCCATGTTTATTCACTCCTTATTCTGGTTTTGCGGGAAGGCTTGCTTCCCATACATACCCCCGGATTAATGTCTTACCGGGGCTTTTGCCGGAATGTGCGACTTCTTTCAGTCGCAGGCTCCGATTCTTATCAGATCATGCCGTCGAAGAAGGCGATGGTCTTGGAGCCCTCGGCAAGTGTTACGATAGCCTTTTTCCAGTTGGGAGTTCTGCCTTCGTTTCTTCCCATTCTGCGATAGCGGCCTCTTACCCTCATGGTGTTTACGCTTGCAACCTGAACGCCGAAGATTTCCTCAACGGCTTTCTTTATTTCAATCTTGTTGGCGGAAAGCGCAACCTTAAAGGTGTATTTGCCGGCTCTTAAATCCTCCATAGAGGCTTCGGTTACAACCGGCTTTAAAATAATGTCTTGAGCAGTTTTAGTCATTAGCAGTAAACCTCCTCAATCTTTGCAACGGCGTCTGTAACGACGATGAACTTATCGCAGTTAAGAATGTCATAAACATTCAGGGTGTTTACAAGAGTGGTCTTAACGCCGGGAATGTTTCTTGCGCTCTTGATAACCTTTTCGTCAACAGCGGGCATTACTATAAGTGCCTTGCCGTCTGCGCCCAATGCCTTAAGCATTTCAACAACGCTCTTGGTCTTGATCTCTTCAAGCGAGATGCCGTTCAGAACGACAACGCTGTTATCAGCCAGCTTGGAGGAAAGGGCAGACTTCATAGCAAGTCTTCTAACCTTTTTGTTGATGGTGTATCTGTAGCTGCGGGGCTTGGGTCCTAAAGCGATACCGCCGTGTACCCACTGAGGAGCTCTTGTAGAGCCCTGTCTTGCACGGCCTGTACCCTTCTGTCTCCAGGGCTTTCTTCCGCCGCCGGAAACCTCGGTTCTTGTAAGAGTGGACTGTGTGCCCTGTCTCTGATTAGCCAGATAGTTAACTACCATGGCGTGCATTGCACTAACGTTGGGTTCGATTCCCCATACTGCGTCGTTAAGCTCAGTGTCAGCAACTACATTGCCTTTAATATCATAAACGGAAACCTTAGACATCGTTTACTTCCTCCTTCCACTAAGCCTTCTTAACGCTGTTTATAACGGTTACAATACCGTTCTTGGGACCCGGAATAGCTCCCTTTACAGCGATAAGATTATTTTCAGCGTCTACCCTTACAACCTCAAGGTTCTGGATGGTAACTCTTTCAGCACCTAAGTGACCGGGCATTCCCTTGCCCTTGAATATTCTCGAAGGACTAGAGCAAGCGCCCATTGAACCCGCATGGCGGTGAACAGGACCTGTACCGTGAGT
Organism: uncultured Ruminococcus sp.; assembly: GCA_900553675.1. GTDB lineage: Bacteria > Bacillota > Clostridia > Oscillospirales > Ruminococcaceae > Faeciplasma. Next base: position 3,376 of record USEH01000018.1, read on the forward strand.
TTCCTTTAATCTGTGGTTGTTCCAGCGCTTGATGGTGCCGGCAAAGCCTTTACCTTTGCTGGTGCCGCAAACGTCTACAAAATCGCCCTCGGCAAATACGTCTGCCTTAACGATGTCGCCGACGTTAACGCCTTCCATGCTGTCAAGTCTGAATTCCTTAAGGGTTTTCTTAAGGGCGACGTCCGCCTTTTTGAAATGACCCGTAAGAGGCTTTTTAAGGCTCTTTGCGGTAGCGTCTCCGAAGCCGTACTGAGCGGCGTCGTAACCGTCGTTAGTGGCGGTTTTGAGCTGAACTACAACGCAGGGACCTGCCTCGATAACCGAAACCGGAATTACCTTGCCGGCTTCGTCGAAGATCTGAGTCATACCGATCTTCTTTCCGATGATGGCTTTCTTCATTTGGTTTTCCTCCTATTGGTTATTGGTCGGTCTTGCCGACATGACCTGTAAGCGTGATTTCGCTGAGAAATCGGTATTGCGATTTCTTTAGGAAATTACTTGATCTCCATTACGATATCAACGCCGGCAGGAAGCTCAAGATTCTGCAGAGCTGCAGTGGTGTCGTTGGTGGGGTGCAAAACGTCGATAAGTCTTTTGTGAGTTCTCATTTCAAACTGCTCACGGCTGTCCTTGTTGACGTGAACGGAACGCAAGATGGTGATTATCTCCTTGTCCGTGGGGAGCGGAATGGGTCCTGAAACCTTTGCGCCGCTTCTTTTTGCTGCCTCAACGATCTTAGCGGCTGCTGCATCTACATTCGAGTGCTCATAGCCCTTGATCTTGATCCTGATTTTTTCATTGACTGCCATTTTTTAAAGCGCCTCCTTATGTTTTTTTGCTTGGGGGCAACCGGCTTGTTTGCTTAGCTTGCAAGCCTTTCTGTTTTTTAACACGCTTCCGTGCGTTTCGTGTATCCTCATAAAAAAACCGAAAAACAACGGCTTTCGACCGCTTCGGTTTTTCGGACACATAATACCGCACGATATTAATACGCACATTTAGACACAGCAGACTTAATGCCGCAAAAGCACAAAATCCCGCTGTTCGCAAGATGCTAAAGCACATACCGTGTTGTTATTACAGTCGCCCGGTTTAAAATCGGACATACTCGGCTGAAATTACCCGGCACACAGCCGGCAACCTTCAGCTTCATCGCATATCTTTGCAGTCACGCAAGATATATAATAACACGAAAATACGGCTTTTGCAAGCGTTTTGCGAAATTTGCGGGAATTTTTGGCGTAGAATTTCAGAAAATTTTAATCTTCTTTTTTGTGAAAAATATACAACAAATGCTTATATGAGGGTTCCGCCACCGTCCGGCTCCCGAATCGGAGCTTCTTCGGGCTCATCCTCCGGCAGCTTAACCACGTTCGGAACGGACTCAACCTCGTTCCGCTCGGTAATGTAAACGGAGTAGCTGTAGGTTTTTTCACTGCCGTCCGGCTGCTTCATTCGGGATATCTCCTTTAAATAAAGCAGGTTGCCCTCGCCGTCGAAAAAGTACTTAACGGTAAATCCGACAATGCTTTGGTCGGGCGCGGAATCGCCAAGCTTGGCAATGTCGTAAACGTGGCAGACCTCAATTGCTTCGTCGTTCTGTGCAATGTAAGACTGCTCGTCAATAACCGCCTTTTTGTAGAAAAGTATCAGCCCCTCGTCGGCATAAGGATACTTGACATCGCGGGAGTATGCGGCAAAGTCGAGGTCGGTGGAGGTTTTAACGGTAATTTTGCCGTTTTCCTCGGTGAACTCCTCGTAGCCGTTGTTGTACTGGGCGATGTAGGTGCCTTCGGACCGACCGATGTAGGAATAGGTCATCATGTCGGTTTCGTCGTATTTGAAAATGAAAATCTGCTCAGAAACGCCGGTACCGTCGTTGATAACGTCCACACGAGCGGAATCAAGCGAGGTGTATGCCTTTCGCGCCGCAAGAATGTAATCCTCACCGGCAACCTCACGTCCGGCTTCGCAGCCGCATAAACATAGTAATGTTATAAGCGCTGTAAAAACAGCAAAAAATTTTTTAGACATAATTATACATCCCAACAAACGATAAAAACCAAAAAACTAAAAAGTTCGCCAGCCTTTCAAGGCAGCAGGTGACGGCGCAAACTTTGTAAGTCGCTTGTCAATAGTATGCCGTCACGCAATGCGTTTCCTTCGTAATTGACTTTACTTTCTCTATAAAACTCAACCATATGTTGTTTATGACATATGCTTGCAATCGATGGACGGAAACGCCAGACTTTTGATGTCGACTTGGGCAGAGCCCTCGCGAGGGTCAAGGGGCGAGCAGCCCTTGCGGGGTCGAGGGCGAGGAGCCCTTGCAGGGTTTAAGGGGCAGCGCCCATTATCGCTCCCCGCAGGGAGCGAAATCCCCGCGCAAGCAAAGCGCAGGATGGGAGGTAAAACAGTCCAGTGGACTGTTTTACCGTGGGAGACCCTCGCCGGGGGTCTCCCGATGGGCGCACGAAGTGCGTCCATGACTGCACAAACTAATAATTCACATCAAATACCGATATATGCTCAAACTATAATTTCAAAATCTCACTCCAACATCTCAAACCTCTTCTTCAACGTCCCCGCCGAAATAGAAGATATATAAACCCTCTCGCTGAAATTTTCATCCAAGGTAATCACAAAGCTTTTAGGCATATCGTAAGAGCAGGTAATAACCCACCCCGACCTGCCTGCGTTTGAAAGATACTCCTTGGTTATCTTCGAGGTCGAAGAGTTTTCAATGTCGAGTATAGCTATAACGTTTTTCTTAAAAACCGAAACGTTGTTTCCTAAATGTAAAAACATATCTTTAAATTATCCTGCCACTTTTAACTTCGTAAATCCTGCCTTTTGTTTTAATTACAGGCTCGCAGCAGGTTATGAAAATCTGCGCGTTGTTAATCTGACTTAAAACAAAATCCCGCCTGTATTTGTCAAGCTCTGAAAGAACGTCGTCTAAAAGTATCACCGGCATTTCGCCTGTTTCATTCATCAAAGCTCTTGCCTGACCCAGCTTCATACATAGCGCGCAGGAGCGGTTCTGGCCTTGTGATCCGAAGTCCCTGACCGATATGCCGTTTATCTTAACCGCAATATCGTCTCTGTGTACCCCCGACTGGGTGTAGCCGAAGCGGATGTCATCATCTCTTGTTGAAACAAGCTTGCTGTAATATTCCTCGGTCATTTTGCCCTTGTAGTCGGTTCTTAAGTCAAGCGAATCGTATACCGTCGATATATAGCTCAGCTCAAGTTTTTCCTGCTGCCTTGAAATATCGTTGTAAAGCTCTGCCGCGTTTGTCATAAGTATGTTTGTGTAGGTGTTTCTCATCATGGAGATGTAAGCACCCTGGCGCGCAAGCTGAATGTCCCATATGTCAAGCTCGGCGACTTTAGAATTTCTTAAAAAGATGTTTTTTAAAACCGCGTTGCGCTGCTCTAAAATCTTTTCGTATTTGTTTGTAACGCTGCGATAGTTTGGCTTTATCTGGGATATGCAAAGATCGATGTAATTCCGCCGCGCCTCGGGCGAGCCTTTGGTAAGCTCTAAATCCTCCGGCGTGAATATCACCGGCAGTAGCCTGCCGATAAGCTCGGAGTTTGATCTGAGCTTAACGCCGTTTAAAAGAATTTTCTTTTCTCTTACATTCTTTGAAAGGGTCAGCAATACCGTTTCGGTGCGGAAGGAGTTTTCATACTCGATGTTGATTTCTGCCTTGTCTCTGTCAAAGCCGATAAAATCCTTTTCCCTTGCCGCGCGGAAGCTTTTTTCACCCGAACACAGCCAGACAGCCTCTAAAAGATTTGTCTTTCCCTGAGCGTTTTCACCGCAGAGAACGTTTATTTCAGGACACGGACTAAGCATAACGCTTTCCAAATTGCGAAAGCCGTCCACCGATATTTTTGTTATCTTCATCAGACCACTTCAAGCCGAAGTTGAACTTCGTCTATGTCTACATAATCGCCTTTATAAACTTTCTTTCCGCGCATTAAGCAAACCTCGCCGTTATATTTGATTCGCCCTTCAAGGATAATATCCTTTGCAATGCCGCCTGTCTCGGTTAAACCCGCAAACTTTAAAAGGGAATCAAGCTTGATAAAATCACCGCGTATCTGAATTTTCTGAGTTTCCATATGAACTCCTTATTTTTTCAACATAAATGTTTTATCTGCGTTGAAAATCAATCGTTCCTGATCCTTAAAACACAAACGATATAGGTATATCCTGTTCCGTCAACGGGGATTATCTTAAGCGGAAGGTTTCCGCCGTTCATCATCAGCTTAACCTTATCGTCAGAAATTACCTTCAACGAATCTAAAAGGAATTTGCAGTTAAAGCCGACCTCTATTTTAGGACCAGCAATGTCGGCGTCTATTTCATCGTTTATTTTGCCTATCTGTGAACGGCAGGATATTTTTACCGTGCCGTTGTCGAAAAGACATTTTACCGGGCTTTTTACCTTTTCATTTATTACAAGCGAAACTCTCTCTAAGCAATTTACAATCTCCCTCTTGTCTATAATGACCTCGGTTGCGCTGTTCTGGGGGATAGAGCCGCGGTAGTTGTGGAACTCTCCCTCTAAAAGTCTTGAAAATACCGTGTATCCTGAGATATCGAAAACAACCTGCTTTTTGGAGACCATAATATCGCAGGTAAGATCGTCGTCGTCCTTTAAAAGCTTTGAAACTTCGTTTAATGTCTTTGCAGGAACAACGAATTTAATGTTATTGTCCGACTTTACAGCCTCTGTTCTTACGGCAAGCCTGTAGCCGTCCATCGCTACAACGTTAAGCTCGTTGTTTTCAATCTCAAAAAGCTCACCTTTAAGTATCGGTCTGAAATCGTTCTGAGATACCGCAAAAATGGTTTTATTTATCATATCTTTTAAAACGGACTGAGAAATAGTAAGGCTGGATTCGGTTGAAAAATCGGGGATAGCAGGGTATTCTGAAGCATTGATAACGGTTATAGAATATTCGGTGTTTCCGCCGGATATGGTCATAGTAAGGTTTTCGTCGACGTCTACGGCTATTTCGTCTGTAGGCATTTTTTTGATGATCTCGGAAAACAGCCTTGAATTAACAACAAGCTCGGCACTGTCCGAGGAAATAACGTCTATCGAGGTCTGAATTCCTATTTCAAGGTTATAGCCTGTAAGGCTGAGAGTTTCGGAATTTAAAGAAAGCTTTATTCCCTCCAGCGAGGGTATGGAGGATTTTTCAGCGGCTGCCTTTGAAACATTGGTAAGAGCTTCGTAAAGGCTCTGTCTGTTGCATAAAAATTTCATGTTGAAATCTCCTTTTCTGAACTATCGGTTTTTTTCTGATTTATAAATGAGATAAATATATTTTTTATAGCTTTAGTAGTAGGGGGCGTTGATTTGTTGAAATCGGGCGCTTGTCCTTTATTTTCGGGAGTTTTTTACTCAACATATTTTCAAACCGAAAATCCGCAAATGTTGAAACGGAATTTTTAAGTTGAAAAGGTTGAAAAATGTTGGTTGAATATTGATTATCGGTTGAAAGTAAATAAAAATGTTTAAAACTCTGTTGAAATGTCTAAAACTTCGCTTAAAACCTTGCAAAAAAATTATCAACGCTTAGTCGAAAACCTTTAAATTCTTTATGATGTCCTCAATTGTTTCCTTCAGATCGGAGTTGGTGTTCATAGCCTCCTGAATGTCGGAATAGGATATTGATATGGTAGAATGGTTGCGGTTTAACTCTTTTGCGATATCATTAAATGCCATTCCCTTTACTTCCCTGATGACATATATCGCAACCTTTCTTGCCTGAGATATTTGTGCGTTGCGCTTTGAGGACTTTATATCGTCTGCCACGACGTTGAAGGCGTTTCCAACGTCGTTTAAAATTCTGTCAACCGTTATTTCGCTGGGCTGAGAATCGATAAGGGTCTCTTTAATAACCCTTTGAGCCATGGAAAGCGAAGGAGTCTCGTTTGAGAACATGGTAAGACCCTTCATTTTATTTACCGCGCCCTCTAATTGACGGATATTTTTCTTTATTCTTTCACTTATAACTCTTGCAACATTGTCGGGCAGGTTCAGGTCTAAAAGCTCAGCCTTGCGCTTTACTATCGCCATTCTTGTTTCAAAGTCGGGCGACTGAACGTCTGCCTGAACACCGAGAGTAAATCTTGTTTTAATTCTGTCTTCAAGCTGGCGGATTCTGTTCGGGGAGATATCCGAGGTTAAAACTATCTGCTTTCCTGCGTTGTAAAGCTCGTTAAAGGTGTGGAAGAACTCTTCCTGAGTCATTTCCTTGCCGGCTATAAACTGGATATCGTCTACCAGCAAGAAATCGCAGTTGCGGTATTTGTCATGAAACTCGGTGGTGTTCTGCTCGGAGACCGCACGCACAAGCTCGTTGGTGAAATTCTCACCGGTGGTGTAGATGACGTTGAGGTTGGGGTGATTTTTTCTTACCTCGTTTTCTATCGCTTTTAAAAGATGGGTTTTGCCCAGTCCCGAATCTCCGTATATGAATAGTGGATTGAACATGGATTTGTGCAGCTGGCTGTTGACGTTGTTCTTTCCGCTGACTGCTATGCAATAAGCGTATGCAAGCTCGTTGGATTTGCCCTTGATGAAGTTTTCAAAGGTGAGGTCGTAGTCGCTTCTGCGGTGGCTGTTGATTAAATCGTCCATTCGCTTTTCTATTTCGGTAAAGCCGTTTGAAGGCTCGGCTGCCGGAGCGTCTTTCACGGTAAAAATGACCTCTACGGGGAAGCCTAAAACCTGCTCGAAGGCGTTTTCAAAAACGCTTCCGTATATTTCACTGGTGGTTCTGCGCATAAAGTCGTTTGGGGTGATAAGAGTTACCTTTGTGCCTTCCAGCTTGCCGGGTTCACAGCATTTAATCCATCTGTTATAGCCAATTTCGCTGACTTTGGGGTCGAGGCGGCACAAACGAAGAACATTTTCGTAAAGCTCGTTGAATGAATCCATAGAAAATTTACCCTTCCTGCTATATGTAGAATTTTTATCAATTCCGGGAGTGATATTATCACGCAGCAACAGCGCGCGGCAATGCCGAAATAAAGCCGCAAAAAAATAAAAGCCGACATTCTCCCATCATTATTTTCATTATTAATAATAGCATAATTATTCTCATTTTTCAAGAGATTTTTAGCATGAAATAAGCATATATTTATAATAGTAGTTTGTGTATTATTTATGCTTTTGTGGTGTGGGGTGGTTTGTGCTTTGAAATTGGCTTGTGGGAGAGATAAAAGTTAAGAGAGAAAAGAAAAAAGATGAGGTATCGCCTTGCGGCGATGGGATTTTTTTCGCCATAAAGGCGAAAAAAGCGGCAAAGCCGCAAAAGATATCGTCGGCTTTGCCGACACATTATCTCTTAACTTTTCTCTTTTCTCTCTTCTCTTTTCACTAAATCAAGCCTTATTCAAGGCACAAAACCGCTCAATCAAGCAAATTTTTCAAAGAAAATCTCCTTTACCTCTTGACATTTCCCCTCAACCTATTATATAATACTAAATTGCAAGGGTATCTATCATTGACTGATAAGTGAAGGAGGCTTAAAAATGCAGATCAAGAGAACGTATCAGCCTAAGAAGATTCACAGAAAGAAAGAGCATGGATTCTTCAAGAGAATGGCAACCAAGAATGGTCGTAAGGTTTTGGCACGCAGACGTGCTAAGGGCAGAGCAAGGCTCACTTACTAAAATTAATGGACCACAGTAACCAAATTGTGGTCCCTTATTTTTAGAACCGAATAAAATTATGGAAGGACGGGGCGTTTGCTTATCCCCTTGAAAATATGCTGTATACCGAAATATTAAAGGATAAAAAGGTCTTTTTAAGACTTTATAAAAAGGGTCGGTTTACAACCTGCAAAGAGGCTGCGGCGTATTATCTTCCTAACCGTATGAATATCAACAGATTCGGAATAACAGCCGGCAAAAAGCTTGGAAACGCCGTTACAAGAAATCGCGCTAAAAGAATCATCAGAAGCGCATACAGGCAGTGTGAAAGTCTTCTTCCCGCAGGATACGATATAGTCATCGTCGCGCGAGAGGGGATAAAGGATAAAAAATCCACCGATATCGAAGCTTTTATCAAATCAAGGCTTTCAAAAGAAATGGGCAGGAAAGTTGAAAAGGATTGCTGAATTTTTAATAAGAGCGTATCGCAAATATATATCACCACTGAAAAAGCCCTGCTGCCGGTATTATCCTACCTGCTCGGAATACGCTCTTGAAGCCGTTAGAAAGCATGGCGCACTGAAAGGCTTAATACTCGCCGCGTGGAGACTTCTTCGCTGTAATCCCTACAGCCGCGGCGGAGTTGATTATGTGCCGGAAAAATTTCATCTTTATACCTTAAAATCCGAAAAGAATAAAAAAGAAAGAGATAACTCTGAAAGGAATTAAATATTATGTGGGGAATAATTGCGTGGCCGTTCGGTAAGGTTTTGTGGCTTTGCTATGAACTTGTGCATAACTATGGATGGGCACTTTTGCTGTTTACCGTCATCATAAAGCTGATAATGCTTCCGTCTTCAATGAAGCAGCAGCTTTCAACCGCAAGGATGGCAAAGCTTAACCCAAAGCTTGAGCAGCTGAAAAAGAAGTACGGCGACAATCGCGAAAAGCTAAACGAAGCCACCATGGAGCTTTACAATCAGGAAAACATAAATCCCATGGGAAGCTGCCTGCCGATGGTTATAACCTTTGTTCTGCTGTTTGCGGTAATTGAGGTTGTGTATGCTCCGCTTTCCTACATAGGAAACGTTTCAAAGGACAAGCTTACAGCCGCCCAGAACACCGTTTACGATATCTACACCGTCAGCTCTGCAATAAAGAATTACAGTCCGGTTGAAGTAGGCGATGGCAGCGCGGTGGTTGTTTCCTCGGCAGATGAAAGTGCCGAAAAGATTACCGTAAACTCGCTGACGGCTCAGGGCAGAGATGTTTACGATGTCCTGCTTGAAATCAAGGCTCAGGAAAAATCACCTCTTGCCAAGTATGAGGACGATAAGCTTAAAGAGCTTTCCGAGATACTCATAGCTCACCCGAAAATGGACGAGTACTTTACCGATACCACAAAGGTTTCGCAAAGATTCGTAGCCGGCGGCGCAAGCACCAGAACTCAGCTTTTGGTAATATCGGTCGCCAAGGATTACCCCGATATCTTCGACCCTGAGGTAACAAAGCTCTGCAACGAGCTTGATTATACCTTCTTAGGAATCTATCTGGGCGACTATCCGAGCTGGAAATCTATACTTGTATTGATTCCTATATTATCGCTTGTATCTCAGCTTGCCGTAACCGTGCTTTCGCAGTACTACACCAAAAAGAACAACGGCGGCGCGGCGAACATGAATAAGTCGATGAATATCATGCTTTACGGTATGCCGCTGTTCTCATTCTGGATAGCGTTCAGCTTCCCGGCAGGTATCGGTATCTACTGGATATTCTCAAGCGTTCTGGCACTTGTTCAGATGGTTCTTCTGAACCTTTACTACACCCCCGCAAGAGTTGACAAGATTCTTGCAAAGCAGAATAAAAAGGCAAGAAAGAAGCCCTCACTTTATCAGATGGCATTAGAGCAGCAAAAGGCTCAGCTTGCAGGTCAGAAATCGGCAGGAGATACCTATTCAGAGGAAGCCGAGACCGAGGAAGTAAAGCTCAGCCGCGCTCAGAAAAAGGAAGCCGAAAGAAACGCATTAAACGAAGCAAGAAGACGTTATGCCGAAAAATACGGCGACAATGAGCCGATAAATAAACCCGACGATGAGGACGGCAAAAAGTAAAATAAGGTAAAACAGCGGGAGGCTGCACCCACTACAAAAACCTTAAGCAGCTCCTGTTTGATAAAAAGGAGAGAAGAAAATGAAAGAACAATTTACTGCGAAAACGGTAGCGGAAGCCAAGGAGAGAGCTGTCGAGGCTTTCGGCGTACCGGAGGAAAGAATCAGCTTTACGGTTCTGGAGGAGCCTAAAAAGGGTCTCTTCGGAATGAAGGGCGAGGCTAAGGTTGAAGCCGAGTATGAAAAGACAAAGGCTGAGGTCGCGGCGGATTATGTTTCAAACGTAATGGTCGCTATGGGCTTTAACAAGCCGGAAATCACCGTCAGCGATATCGAGGGCGGCTCTTGCTTAGACCTTGCAGGAGAGGGCGTAGACGGCATTATAGGCAGACGCGGAGAGACTATAGACGCTTTGCAGTATCTGGCTTCGCTTGCCTGCAACAAGCACGATAAGGACTACTACAGAATCTCGCTCGACTGCGACGGCTTTAGGGCAAGAAGAAAGGTTCAGCTTGAAGAGCTCGCCAGAAAGATGGCAGCCAAGGCAAAGCGCACCGACAGAACCGTGGCATTAGAACCCATGAATCCATATGAAAGAAGAATCATCCACGCGGCAGTTGCCGAAGTTGAGGGCTGCACCTCGCGCTCGGTCGGTGAGGATCCTTACAGAAAGGTGCTTATTTCCTCCACCGAAAAGAGACCATATTCGTCAAGATCAAATTCCGACAGAGGAGACCGCAGACAGGGCGACAGACGCGGCAGGGGCGACAGAAAGCGTCGCGACTTTAAGGCAAGAAGCCTTGATATATCCTCATCTTTTGAAAAGGATTACAAAAAGCCCAAGCCTGAAGACGAGCTTGGCTCGGGTCTTTATTCCAAGATTGAATTTTAAGAAAAAGCGGCGGTTTCCCTTAATGGAGACCGCTCTTTTTAAGGAGATTTTATGTCAACAATTGCAGCTATTTCTACCCCTTTAGAAGTCGGGGGACTGGCAGTTATAAGAATGACCGGCGAAAAATCCTTTGAGATCGCCGACAGCATTTTTGCGCCGTTTGACAAAATCCCGCCATCAAAAATGTCGGGGCATACCTGCTCCTACGGCAAAATTGTCCGCGAGGGAGAAACACTTGACGATGTTGTTTTAACCGTCTTCCGTGCCCCTAAGAGCTATACCGGACTTGACACCGTGGAGATTTCCTGCCACGGCGGGGTGTATCTTGCCAAGCAGATTTTAAGACTTCTGCTGGAAAAAGGAGCGACCCCTGCGGGACCCGGTGAGTTCACCAAGCTTGCGTTTTTAAACGGAAAAATAGGTCTTACTCAGGCAGAATCTGTTATGGATATTATCTCCGCCGAGGGGGACGCCACCCTTAAAAGCGCGCGGCTTATGAGAGAGGGAAGACTGTATCAAAGGATAAAATCGGTGTCGGATAAGCTTGTTTCTGCGCTCGGCTCGCTCGCCGCGTGGTGTGACTATCCCGACGAGGATGTTCCCGAAACCGACTTCGGAAGCATTGAAAAGGTGATAGACGATTCGCAGAGAGTAATTAGCCAGATTTTAAACGACTACGATACCGGCAGAATTCTGCGCGCGGGCATAGACACTGCAATTGTGGGCAAACCGAACGTGGGAAAGTCCACCCTTATGAACGCCCTTCTGGGCTACGAGCGGAGCATCGTGACCGACACTATGGGTACCACCCGCGACGTTGTTGAGGAGACGGTAAGGCTCGGCGACATCAGACTCAGACTGTCCGACACCGCCGGAATCCGCGATACCTGCGACAAGGTTGAGTCGATAGGCGTGGCGCGCGCGAAACGAAAGCTCGACGAAGCCGAGCTGATAATAGCGGTCATAGACGGCTCACGCGAGCTTGACGGCTGCGACCTTGAAATACTCAAATCTCTCGAAAACCGTCGGCATATTGTTGTTATAAACAAGTCGGATCTCCCACAAAAAGTTGACTTAAAGTATATTAGTGATGATAATATACTATTTGTATCAGCAAATACCGGCGAAGGCATAGAAAAAATCACAGAAAAAATAAACGATCTGTTCAAGCTTGGGGGACACTCCGACGGCGGAGCGATATTCGCCAACGAACGCCAGCGCAGCTTGTGCGAGCGCGCAAGCGAGTATCTCGACAGAGCAAAGGATGCAATCGCGGCGGAAATCACCCTCGACGGCGTTACTATTTATATAGAGGAGGCTGCCAACAGCCTTTTGACCTTGACCGGCGAAAAGGCAACCGAGGCTGTTGTCAACGACGTATTTTCAAGATTCTGTGTCGGAAAATAGGACGCTATCAGTATATTTTATGATATATATTACATTTTGTATATAGATATATAATTACTATTTGCTATATTATATAATAATATTACTTATTGTTAATCAGTAAGGAGCGTGTTTATGGAGTATTTGGGCAACTATGACGTTGTTGTTATCGGCGCGGGACACGCCGGCGTTGAAGCTGCGCTTGCGGCGGCAAGATTGGGTGTAAAGGCAGCTATCTTTACAATCACTTTGGATGCAATTGCCAATATGCCCTGCAATCCTTCCATCGGAGGAACGGCAAAGGGACACCTTGTCCGCGAGATCGACGCACTTGGCGGCGAGATGGGCAAGGCGGCGGACGCTACTTTCTTGCAGTCGAGAGTGTTAAATCTTGGCAAGGGTCCGGCGGTGCACAGCCTTCGCGTTCAGTCGGACAGGGTGAAGTATCACACCTACATGAAGAAAGTTTTAGAGGGCGAACCTAACCTCGACATCAAGCAGGCGGAGGTAGTCAAAATTTTAACTGACGATTCTGGAGCCGTCTGCGGAGTCCGGACGAAATTAGGAACCTGCTACTCCTGCCGCGCGGTAATCATCTCCACCGGAACATACCTTTCGGGAGTGATACACGTTGGCGAGGTTTCATACGAATCGGGTCCCGACGCTACGCTTCCCGCCAAGGGACTTTCGGATTCCCTGCGCGAGCTGGGCATAACCATCCGCCGGTTTAAGACCGGAACGCCTGCAAGAGTCCACAAAAGGAGCATAGATTTTTCACAGTTAGAGCGGCAAGACGGCGACGAAAAAATCCTGCCCTTCTCCTATGAGACTAAAGGCAAGCTGGAAAATAAGGTATCATGTTACATCAGCTACACCAACGCCGAAACCCATAAAATCATCCTTGAAAACCTCGACCGTTCGCCGCTATACTCCGGAAGAATCGAGGGCGTGGGTCCGAGATACTGTCCTTCAATCGAGGACAAGGTGGTAAGGTTTTCAGACAAGCCCCGCCACCAGCTTTTCATCGAGCCGATGGGTCTTAACACCGACGAGTACTATTTGCAGGGAATGTCGAGCTCGCTGCCCGAAGACGTGCAGCTGAAATTTCTTCGCACGATAAAGGGTCTTGAACATGTTGAAATTATGCGCAATGCCTACGCCATTGAATACGACTGCTGCGACTCGTTGGAGCTGAAACCCACCCTCGAATTTAAAAAAGTTTCGGGACTTTACGGCGCTGGGCAGTTTAACGGAACCTCAGGTTACGAAGAAGCCGCCGCGCAGGGTCTTATCGCCGGAATCAACGCCGCACTGAAAATTCTGGGCAGGGAGGAGATAGTTTTAGACCGCGCCTCTTCCTACATAGGAACGCTGATCGACGACCTTGTCACTAAGGGAGTTATGGACCCCTACCGCATGATGACATCACGGAGCGAATACCGTCTGCTTTTGAGGGAGGATAACGCCGACGAGCGTCTGACCCCGATTGGCTACAAGGTGGGGCTGATTTCTGAGGAGAGATATCAGTGTCTTCTGAAAAAAGAATCGGAGATAGAAGCCGAGGTAAGGCGGCTGGAGCAAACCCATGTGGGACCATCTCAGACTCTCAATGACTATCTTGAATTCTGCGGGACAGAAGGCATCACAAACGGCATGACCCTGGCAAAGCTTTTAAAGCGTCCACAGGTCAGCTATGAGGGACTTGGCTGTATCGATTCCGCCCGCCCGCCGCTTGATTCGCAGGTTACCGAGCAGGTGGAGCTTAGAATAAAGTATGAGGGCTATATAAAGCTGCAATTAGAGCAGGTCGAAGCAATGAGAAAGCTTGAATCAAAGCTGATTCCGGATGATATCGACTATTCGGCGATAAAGGGTCTGCGACTTGAGGCTGCCGAAAAGCTTTCAAAAATCCGCCCCGCGAATATCGGTCAGGCTTCGAGGATATCAGGCGTCAACCCTGCGGACGTCTCCGTTCTGCTCATATGGCTTGATTTGAAGAGGAGGGAAGAGAGTTGAGCGATGCTATAGACAAAACAAGGCTGTTAAGACTGTTTTCATCTCAGAACATTCATATTTCGGAAGCTCAGGCGGAGCAGTTTGAAAATTACGCCGGACTTTTGGTTGAATGGAACCAAAAAATCAACCTCACCGCCATAACCGAGCCTCAGGAAATTGAGGAAAAGCATTTTCTTGATTCCTGCCTTCCTTTTGCGGATATCGATATTCCCGAGTTCGCATCTGTCGTGGATGTCGGCACCGGCGCGGGCTTTCCGGGAATCCCGTTAAAAATTATCCGTCCTGACATCGGGCTTACTCTTGTAGACAGCCTTCAAAAGCGGATTACCTTTTTGGAGACTGTTTGCGCGCAGCTTGGAGTTATGGCAAAGACCATCCACGGCAGAGCAGAGGAGCTTGGCAGATCTGACATGCGCGAGAGCTTTGACATTGCAACGGCGCGCGCTGTCGCAAGGTTGAGTGTTTTGTGCGAATACTGCCTTCCGTTTGTCAAAGTCGGGGGAGTGTTTGTAGCTTTGAAGGGCAGAGACTGCGCCGAGGAAATCCGTCTTGCCTACACGGCAATAAAGACTATGGGCGGGGAGATATTGAAAACAGTAGAGTACAGTCTGCCTTCGGGCGACGGCAGAACGGCAGTCATCATAAAAAAGGTAAAGCCCACGCCGCCTGCGTATCCGAGAACCAAGGCGAAAATGGAGAAAAAACCGCTTTAGTTTTCGCCCGTTTTCGACCGTATACCTTATAATAATATATAGAAAACCGCTCGTTTTGGGCGGTTTTTGTTTTTTGCGGGATGATTATGGGGAGGATTGCGATATTTTTATCTGGAAATATATGTAATCGTGTGGTATTATATATACATTATTATATATGTGTGTATCGGATTGTTGGGAACAGCGTTTGATGGGAGTTTGTAAGAATGGTTGTTACTATTACATAGTGCAGTCATGGACGTGCTTACGCACGCCCATCGGGAGACCCCCGACGAGGGTCTCCCACGGACAAACAGTCCACCGGACTGTTTGTCCTCCCATCCTGCGTTTTGCTAACGCTGGGAGTTTCGCGCTCTGCGGAGCGCGACGAGGGACTCTGCCCCTCGACCCCGCAGCCTTGAAAGGCTGGC